>NZ_JBWKZJ010000002.1:0-185284 GCF_059424365.1 Brevundimonas sp. GW456-12-10-14-LB3 | reverse complement strand
CCACCCCCTCCGGCACGCCCACCGCCCGGCGCCACTCCTGCGGGTGCAGACGCGCCATCTCTGCATCCAGTCGGTAAAGCGGCCTCAGCGCCCCGTCCTCGTCCCAGAACGCCTCGGCCCAGACATACCCCATCTCCACCGCCCGTTCCCGGTCCCGCGCCGCCGCCTCGGGGCCCAGATGGTCGGCGCGCCAGCGATACAGCCACGGAATATGCCAGTGCGGCGCCCGCATCAGCCGCTCGTCCTTCATCGCCTCGACCAGACATTCGGCCAGCGCCCGCGCATCCGCCAGGCGAGCCTCGAAGGCGTCGCGGCGCGTCTGCACATAGGCGCCCCAGCCCTCGGCCGGCTCCACCGGCCCCGCCTTCGGCTCGGGCCGCGCCCAGCCCTCCGCCTCGCGCCGCTTCCACAGGGCGTGCACCCCCACATCATACCGCCGCGCCACCGACCGCGCCGTCTCCCCATCCTCCCACGCCTTGCGCACCTCGGCCCAGACGGCGTCGGATCGGATCTTGCGGTGAATGCCCTGGCTCATGCCGCATGGCGTAAACCCCCGTTACGCCAAACCCGGACGCAACTCTCTCTTCCTTCTCCCCATAGCGCAACGACGAACGTATTATTTATGGTACGATCAATCCAGCCACAGGCCCGGGAGCGCCCAATGACGACAGACATGAAGTTCCGCGATCCGTCGGACCTCGCCACCCTGGACGACGTCCTCGACGAGGACGGCATCCGCGAGGAGGTGACCCTGCGCGCGGTCAAGAGCGTGATCGCCCTCCAGCTCCAGCAGGCGATGAAGGCCCAGGGCCTGACCCGCGCCGCCATGGCCGCCGAGATGGAGACCAGCCGCGCCCAACTGAACCGCGTCCTCGACCCGGAGGCGTCGAACGTGACCCTGGACACGCTCAGCCGCGCCGCGCGGGTGCTGGGGCGGGCGTTGAAGGTGGAGTTGGTTTAGCCGTCAACCCGCCCCTCCTTTCGTCATCCTCCGAGGAGCGTAGCGAGACCGGGGGGCCCCTCGTCATCCTCCGGCCCGCGAAGCGGGACCGGGGGAGGCGCCGAAGGCGAAATCCATCCGCCGCACTCTGTCTGAACACCGAGTCCGCGACAGGTTGGCTGCTACGCGCCGCCCTTCGGGTCGCGCTCCCGCGCACGTCATCCTCGGGCTTGACCCGAGGACGCTGGGTCCCCCCGGTCTGCGCCGCGAAGGCGCGGCTTGCCGGAGGATGACGAAAGATCAGGGGATAGCTTGGCCGCCGAAATGGAGAGCCGCCGCGCCCACCTGAACCGCGTCCTGGACCCGGAGGCGCCCTTCCTTCTCCCCCTGCGGGAGAAGGTGGTCGGAACGGCTAGGCAAGAGGCGTTATCTTAGTCCGTGTAGCGACGGATCGCCGTCTGATCGATCTGGTCTGCGGACACCAGCTTATAGTGCCGCTCGTCGATTATTCGGATTTCGTCGTCCTGGAGTGTCAGCTCGAACAAGGCGACAACGCCCTCTTCCATGAACTGCGCCGAGATGGCCCGACAGCGTAGGCCGGGGAATTTCTGCTCGACGAAGCGAATGTCCTGAGTGGTCTGGACGATGCCGATCTGGTCCTTGCCGCCCTTCGCCTGAACCGGAATGACGTAGTGACAGCCTCGCTTGTCAATTCCGACGTAGAGTTCGTCGATCTCGATCTGGCCGATGCCGTTGACCGTCGTGCGGAGGTGGTTTTGCAGACTGTAGGTCGTCAGTCCGAGGAAGGTGTCGATTAGACGATTGTACCGCACGATGGCCAACAGGGCCTGTTCGTCGTCCAGCGCATAGGCGCGGATGAGCTCTGGTGTTGCGTCCGGGATCAATACCCGAACGAGATCGGGCTGCGGCAGGATGCGTTGGGTTTTGACAAGTCGGAAGCGATATCCGGCTCGACCGGCCCCTTCGATGATCCAGTTCCGGCCTTCGGGCTGAGTGGCCTTGATACTGTCTGGGTAATCTATTCGATACCTCAGCGCATAGATGACGTCGCCCAGGTTTTTGGGCAGCTTGATGTCCAGCGTCGCGGCGACGGTCTCAATTTCCTTGCGCGCAAATTCGAACGCCGTCGTTCCCGGCTCGAAATGATCGAAGAATATCTTCTCGATCAGGAGCTTGTATCTGTTCTCTCGGGGCGGAGCCTTAGCCATGCGAAATCCGTGCGAGGGTGTTCGCCTCTTCTATCTCGCTCTGCTTCCGTTTCCGAGCGCCGCTTTTCTGATCGCGCCGCTGAGGTGTGAAGGTTTTGCCGAACAGTGCGGAAGCGTCCTTCATGCTGAGCGAGACCAGCATCGGATCACCAAGCTTGACCGAGTTTTCGGGACGTTGAGCTTCGATGCCCATGGCTGCGATCAGCGAACTGGCTACCGCGCGTGCGAGAGGAGGCGGCACCGCATTCCCGACCTGCCTCGCTCCATGCCATTTGGTCTCGTGTAGTCGGAACCAGTCTGGGAAACCGTGTAGGCGAGCCATCTCGCGGACGGTGACGCAGCGGTCGTGCTTGTAGTGGATAGGCCGAGGGCTGGTGAAGGCTCCACGCGCGGCGTCGGTGCCTGCTCGCAAGGTATTGGAGACGCCATCCGGCGGAAGGCGGAAGAAGCGAGAGATGGGTTCGACTTCGCCAGGAACCGTATTCGAGAAGCGCCGCCGAGAGATTTCGGTGTGCTCAGTCCGTGCGCTGGATGTTAGGACATTCGGTTCCCAGCATCGCACATATCCATAGTGCCAGCTGTCGCTGGTTCTGCAGCGCATCTCGGTCGCGTACTCGCTTGGCGTGCTCCACGAACTCGTCGCGACGCTGTCCGTCGTCATCAAGCGTTCGAATTTTTCCGCGTCGGGAAGGTCGCCCAATGCGTCCTTGCAGCTGGGTCCTTCCGGCAGTTTTGAAGTTTTGGACCCTGCCGGGCGAGTCGTGGCTTCAGGATAGCGGGGAAGCGGAAGCCCCTTCTTGGCGCCCATCAGGATCAGGCGTTCGCGATTTTGCGGGACACCATAGTGGGCGGCGTTGAGAACCTTCCAACGATTCTCCACCGCGTAGCCGGCGTCGATGAATTCGGCGATCAGTTCTTCGAGAAAGGCACGGTGACGACCAACCGTGATCCCTTTGACGTTTTCAAACACGAAGTAGGAGGCGTCCAGTTCGCGGACGATGCGAACAAAGTCGCGAACAAGGGCGTTTCTCGGATCGTCAAGGGCGCGCTTACCGATCATCGAGAAGCCCTGGCAGGGGGCACCGCCGAAAACCACGTCGACCTTGCGGTCCCCGAGTTTGGCAAGCTTGCGAATCTCCTGCCCGCTCAAATCTTGCACGGAACGGGCTATGACGGTCGTGTTGGGAAAATTGAACGCATGGGCGGCGGCGTGGATCGGATCGATCTCCACGGCGGCAACGACATCGAATCCGGCCTGTTCGAATCCCAGGCTCATGCCGCCGACTCCAGCGAACAGATCGACTCCGATAGGACGGTTCATGGGGGCTTCTCGCGACATCATTCAGTCAGCCTAACACCTTTAGATGCGCTGTCGATCGCCTTTTGTTCCTGGGAGCTAATTTCGGAAGGGTAGTGTAATCCTGCTACGGACACCCTAGATGGCAGAAGTGGAGCAACGGCGACCATCGAGGAATGACGAGACGCCGGTCGATCCGAAGCGCAGTCTTATAATGCGTAACGTGCGCGGCAAGGACACCACCCCAGAGCTGAAGGTGAGGTCGGCTCTGCACCGGGCTGGATATAGGTTTCGTCTTTATCGCAAAGACCTTCCAGGACGCCCCGATATTGTCCTGCCGTCGAGACGGGCGGTGATCTTCGTTCATGGATGCTTTTGGCATCGCCATCCGGGATGCAGAGCAGCTAGTCATCCGTCGATCAGGATCGATTTCTGGGCGAACAAGTTCGCGAGAAACGTCGAACGGGATCGTCGAAATGTGGACGATCTCGAGCGGGCAGGGTGGTCGGTCCACGTCGTCTGGGAATGCGAGACGAAGGGACGACATCCGACTTTCTGGGAGGGCGTAGGAATATTCCTGAGCGGGCTGCCGCGTAACGGCGGTTGATGCCTTACCGCCCCTTCCTGAACGCCTCCGCCTTCTCCGCCGCCGCCTCCCGGCGCCACTTCTTCGGCGCCGACTTGTCCACCTCTTCGCCCGCCCCCGTCAGGGCCTCGTTGGCGAATTCCAGGTCCAGCAGCTTCATGCGCTTGATCTCGTCGCGCAGGCGGGCGGCTTCTTCGAACTCCAGGTTGGAGGCGGCCTCGCGCATGCGGCCTTCCAGGTCCTTGAGCGCGGCCTGGAAGTTGGAGCCGACGAAGGGTTTGGAGGCCTCGGCCACGCCCGGCCGGGTCAGGCGGTCCATCTCGCGGGACTCATAGGGGCTGTCGAGGATTTCCTTGATGTCGCGCTTGACGCTTTCGGGCGTGATGCCGTGTTCGGCGTTATAGGCCATCTGGCGTTCGCGGCGGCGGTCGGTCTCGGCGATGGCGCGCTCCATCGAGCCGGTCATGCGGTCGGCGTAGAGGATGACGCGGCCGTCGACGTTGCGCGCGGCCCGGCCGATGGTCTGGATCAGGCTGGTCTCGGAGCGCAGGAAGCCCTCCTTGTCCGCGTCCAGAATGGCGACCAGGCCGCATTCGGGGATGTCCAGCCCCTCGCGCAGCAGGTTGATGCCGATCAGACAGTCGAACGACCCCAGCCGCAGGTCGCGCAGGATTTCGATCCGCTCCAGCGTGTCGACGTCGGAGTGCATGTAGCGGACGCGGATCCCCTGTTCGTGCATATATTCGGTCAGGTCCTCGGCCATCTTCTTGGTCAGGGTGGTGACCAGGCTGCGATAGCCCTTGGCCGTCGTCGCCTTGACCTCGTCGATGACGTCGTCGACCTGGTTGCGCGTGGCGCCCGAGACGGGGCGGATCTCGACCGGCGGGTCGATCAGGCCGGTGGGACGAATCACCTGTTCCACGAAGACGCCGCCGGCCCGCTCCATCTCCCACGGGCCGGGGGTGGCCGAGACGTGGATGGTCTGGGGGCGCATGGCGTCCCATTCCTCGAACTTCAGCGGGCGGTTGTCGATGCAGGAGGGCAGGCGGAAGCCGTATTCGGCCAGGGTCGACTTGCGGCGATAGTCGCCGCGGAACATGCCGTTGATCTGGCCGATGGTGACGTGGCTCTCGTCCACGAACAGCAGGGCGTTGTCGGGGATGTATTCGAAGAAGGTGGGCGGCGGCTCGCCCGGCGCGCGGCCGGTCAGCCAGCGGGAATAGTTCTCGATGCCGGCGCAGGACCCGGTGGCCTCCATCATCTCCAGATCGAACCGGGTGCGCTGCTCCAGCCGCTGGGCCTCCAGCAGTTTCCCGTTCTCGATCATCCAGTCCAGCGTCTCCTTCAGCTCGGCCTTGATGCCGTTGACGGCCTGGTTCAGCGTCGGGCGCGGGGTCACATAGTGGCTGGCGGCGTAGACGGTGATCTCGTTCAGCTCGGCGGTCTTCTTGCCGGTCAGGGGGTCGAACTCCTGGATCGCCTCCAGCTCGTCGCCGAACAGGCTGAGGCGCCAGGCCCGGTCCTCCAGGTGGACCGGGAAGATTTCGATCACGTCGCCGCGCTTTCGGAACATGCCGCGTTCGAAATTTAGATCGTTGCGCTTGTACTGCAGCGCGATCAGATCGGCCCTCAGCTTGGCCTCGTCGATCTGATCGCCGACCTTCAGGCTGAAGGTCATGGCCGTATAGGTCTCGACCGAGCCTATGCCGTAGATGCAGGAGACGGAGGCGACCACGATCACGTCGTCCCGCTCCAGGATCGCCCGCGTCGCCGAGTGGCGCATGCGGTCGATCTGCTCGTTTATCGAGCTGTCCTTCTCGATATAGGTGTCGGTGCGCGGGACATACGCCTCGGGCTGATAGTAGTCGTAGTAGCTGACGAAATATTCGACGGCGTTGTCCGGGAAGAAGCTCTTGAACTCGGAATAGAGCTGGGCCGCCAGGGTCTTGTTGGGGGCCAGGATCAGGGCCGGGCGCTGGGTCTGTTCGATGACCTTGGCCATGGTGAAGGTCTTGCCCGAGCCGGTGACGCCCAGCAGCACCTGATCCCGGTCGCCCGCCTCGGCCTGGGCCACCAGTTCGGCGATGGCGGCGGGCTGATCGCCGGCGGGGGTGTATTTCGTCTCCAGCCGAAAGCGCCCGCCCTTCTTGGCGCCTTCGCGCGAGGGGCGGTGCGGCACCCAGTCGGCCGGGGCGGCGACCGGCTCCTCCGGCGTCAGGCGCGGACCCGTCACCGGGGCGAACATCGGCATTTTCCCGGTGTCGCGAATGAAGGCGGCCGCCGCCTCCCGCACGCCGGGATCGGGCACATGGACGGGCTTTGCGGAGACGGGCTTGGCGGGCTTGGCCGCAGCGGGCTTCGGCGTCGAAGAACGGTTCATGAACAGAACTTAGTGCGGCGACTTCAAGGGCGCCAGAGAGCCGAAGAGCGCCTGTAGCGCCCGGAATGTGGCGCATGCGGGCCAAAAAATGGCGACAAAACGTCACTACGCGAAAAGAACATGCTTCGATATGCCGCGACGTGGCTGCTGTTTTGCGGTTTTTCGTCGCTAATCGTACGTTTGTGCGACTTTTTGGTTGCGGCCCGTATTCCTGATCCCTAACAGAGTCACAGAACTGATACATTTGATGTATCGGTGATATATACCTTTGTTACCCGGCTACCGATCTAAGTAGTGTATCAATACTGTTTGTGAATGGGGCGTATGCGTACTCGTAAAAACACTCTTCTTTCTTCGACGATTGTCGGGGGATTGGCCGCTTCTATCTCGGTCTTGGCCGCTTCTGGCGCCTTGGCCCAGGACGCCGCCGTGGTTCAGGACGGAACGGCGGCCCAGGACGGCTCCGCCCAGGTCGAGGACATCGTCGTCATCGGCTCGCGCATCCGGCGCGACAACTACAATGCGCCCTCGCCGACCCAGGTGGTGACACGCGAAGAGGCGACCCTGCAGGGCTTCGCCTCGACCACTGAGGCGCTGCAAAGCACCGCCGTCACCGGCGGCACGTCCCAAATCAACAACGCCTACGGCGGCTATGTCACCGACGGCGGCCCCGGCGCCAACACCATCGGCCTGCGCGGCATGAGCCCGAGCCGGACTCTGGTGCTGCTGAACGGCCGTCGCGTTTCGCCGGCCGGTTCGCGCGGTTCGGTCGGCGCGGCTGACCTGAACGTCCTGCCGACCGCCATGATCGACCGGGTCGAAGTCCTGCGCGACGGCGCCTCTTCGGTCTACGGCTCCGACGCCGTAGCCGGGGTGGTCAATATCCAGACCCGCCAGAACTTCGAAGGCCTGGTCTTTGAAGGACAGCGCAACGAGCCCCTGGAGGCCAATGGCGCGGGCGGTTCGACCCGTCTGTCGCTGACCGCAGGCGTTCGCGGCGATCGCTGGCGCGCCGCCGGTTCGATCGAGCGCTACGAGCGCGACGAACTGACCCTGCGCGACCGCGAGTTCACCCGTTGCCAGACCGACGGCTTCCGCAACGGCCAGGACTATATCGACCCGCTGACCGGCCAGTCGAAATGCTATCCGGTCACCACGACCGGCTCGAACGGCGTGACGATCAACACGATCGCCACGGGCGCTACGACCGGCGTCGCGGCGCCGGGCGCGACCGGCACGACCTTCAACCGCTGGCGTCCGAACTCGGCCGTCACGACCGGTCTGGTCGGCTTTGAAGGCGTGGGCGGCCCGGGCAACGACCTGAACGTCCGCGACACCTTCGAAGACCGGATGCTGAACGAGTCGCTGATCTCGCCGGTCGAGATCACCACCCTGTACGGCGAAGCCGGCTATCAGTTGAACGCCCTGGGCAATGCTGAAATCTACGGCGAGGCCCTGTTCAATCAGCGCAAGTCGTCGCAAACCGGTTACCGCCAGCTGGCGCTGGACTACGCCGTCGGCAGCCCCCTGATCCCCGCCAATCTGCAGGGCAGCGTCGCCTTTGGCGACCAAGGGCTGAACCAGGGCCAAGACGTCGGCGTGCGCGCCTTCATCGGCTACGGCAACGATCACTCCGAACAGGAGGTCGATTTCGGCCGCTACGTCGCCGGGATCAAGGGCGACTTCTTCGTGCCTGAATGGCGCTATGACGCCTATGTCAGCTATTCGCGGTCCAAATCGACCTACACCAGCGAACAGTTCCTGACCGACAATCTGATCGCTTCGCTGGACGTGGTCAGCGACGGCGCGGGCGGCTTCCAGTGCGCCGCCCTGGCGTCGAACCCCGGCTGTGTCGCGGCTCCGGCCCTGACGACCCAGACCATCGGCGGCGTCCTGCCGGAGGACTGGAAGGACTATGTCTTCCGTCCGGTGACCGGCACGACCGAGTTCATCGAGAAGGTCGCCAGCATCGGCATCGACGGTCCGCTGTTCAGCCTGCCCGCCGGCCGCGTCATGGGCTTCTTCGGCGCCGAATGGCGTGAGTCCGAGATCGACGACACCCCGGGCCTGGATAGCCAGCGGGGCAACACCTACAACTATTCGACCTCGGCCATCACCCGCGGTTCGGATTCGGTGAAGGAAGTCTTCGGCGAGATCGAGGCCCCGCTGCTGGTCGATCTGCCTGGCGTGCGCGAGCTGACCCTGAACGGTTCGGCCCGTTACACCGACTATGACTCCTACGGCGACGACACGACCTACAAGATCGGTCTGGTCTATCGTCCGATCGACTGGATCACTCTGCGCGGCACCTACGGCACCTCCTACCGGGCCCCGGCCCTGTTCGAACAGTTCGTCGGCGCCACCAGCGGCTTCCAGTCGAACTCGATCGACCGCTGCAACGACTACGGCGCGCCGGGCGTGAACCCCAACCGCGTCGCCAACTGCGCGTCCGAAGGCCTGGCCGGCGACTTCCAGTCCACCAACAGCGTCCGGGTGATCACCGCAGGGGGCGCCGAGGCCGGCCTGTCGGCCGAGACCTCGACCAACATGACCCTGGGTCTGGTCGTGCGTCCTCCGATGCCTTCAAGCTGGGGCGACCTGGCCTTCGCCGTCGACTACTATGAGATCGAGGTCGAGAACGGCGTGTCGCGCACCGGCGCAGGCGAAATCCTGACCCGCTGCTACGACTCCAACCCGGAAGACTTCGCCGCCGACGCCGGCTTCTGCCGCCTGGTGTCGCGTGATCCGGCGGACAACAGCCTGACGGTCTCGGACAGCTACGTGAACCTGGCCACCGACAATGTGAAGGGGCTGGACTATACGGTCCGCTATCGCAAGGACGTCGGTCCCGGCACGGCCCTGCTGAACCTGGCGATCACCCAGTACACGGAGATCTCCAACAAGCTGTTCGAGGAAGACCCGCTGGTCGACTACACCGGCATGGTCAACAATCCGGAGTTCACCGGCACCGCCGACGTCTCCTATGCTTGGGATCAATGGCGCGTCCGCTACGGCGTCGAATGGATCCAGGGCACCGACAGCTACGCCTACTATGAGGAAGATCCGATCACCTCGGACTACGACCTCGCGGTGGACGACTACTGGCTGCACAACGCCTCGGTCCAGTATTCGGCCGACGGCTGGACCGCCACGCTGGGCGTTCGCAACCTGTTCAACGAAAACCCCCCGACCATCTCGGCGGGCGTGTACAACCGGGTCGGCAACGCCCCGCTGTACTCGGGCTACGACTACCTGGGCCGCACGGCCTTCGTGAACCTGACCAAGTCCTTCTAAGGCGACGTCAGCGCGACAAGAACGGGGCGGCGGACTTCGGTCCGCCGCCCCTTTTTGCGATCGAAGCCGATTATACCGTCATGTCAGGAACCAGGGTCCAGATGCGTCGCAGCGGCAGTTCGGCGCGTATGTCGGCGGGAAGGTCATCGTAATGGGTCAGCAGGGCGTCAACGATCTGTTTGCGGTCCCAAAGCCGCACTCGGAAGTACAGCTCATTCACACGTTTTCGTACTGGCGGGCTAAAGCCGGACCAACTGACCAAAAGGCCATGATCGGCATGAACGTCATGGATGCAGCCGATCAGTCCTTGAAGCGTCGGCTGGTCCACCACTATGCCGCCGGACTTGACTTGAACGACAAGCTTGGGGCCGCTCAGGCCGAGGGCGCCCTGGCCTGCGACGATGTCGATGCCTCGATCCGGCCCGGGTGGCGAGACCTCGACTTGATATCCCTGAGTTCCTAAAAGCGCGGCGATCAAGCGCGTGAAGGCGTGGCCTGCGAACTGGCTGGATATGCGCCGCTCGATCTGGTCGCGCGCCAACTCGGCCAGGTCCGCGATATCGGACGTTTCGGCGGCTTCCTCCGCCCCGGTTTCCGGCGTCGATGACGGCTTGGTCGAGGGCAGGGCGGCTGCGCCGGGGTCCACGCCGGTCTCCACAGCGGCGAGCAGGCGCGCCAGCGCCTCGTTGCGGCTGATCTCGCACACCGTCTGCGACGCGCCGAGACTATAGAGCAGATCCTGTTTCAGAGCGTCGCGGGGCAGGTCCGTGCGCAGCCATTCCACACGACGGGCGGGCGCCCCGGCCTCGGTGTGGATATAGCCGGGCTGAAGCCTGCCGACGGCAAGGCGGCCGGTGGTCTTCAAGGGCGTCACCACCAGATCGCCTGCAACGGCGACGTTCTTCAACTGGTTCAGCTGAGCGGCCCAGTTGCGCAACGTGCCCGGCTGCTCGTCCGGCAGGGCCTGGTGCAGGATGGACAGCACCGCCTCGCGCGTGTTGGCAGGCGTCAGGTCCGGCAGCTCCCATCCCGTGACCAGTTCCCCGGTTTCCAGGGCGTGGGCCTCCTGTTCGCCGAACTTGCCGAGCCGCACCATCCATAGTCGAGGCATTGATCAGGTCTCCGTCAAGCCGCGCGGCGCGCGGCATAGGTTCCGCCGGGCAGGGCGTTGATCCAGCCGTAGCGGACCAGGGTGGACAGGGCCTGCACCACCCGCTGTTCGATCCGCTTGCCGCCGCCCTTGAAGGCGCGCGACACGGCGGCGGCGTCCATCGGGCGGTTCGCCGCCTGAAGCACGGCGTGGATCGCCATGGCCTGTTCGCCCTTGTCCTTGGGGAAGACCGGCAGACTCTTGTCGAGGGCGACGACCGTCTCGCCCAGGTCCAGTTCGCCGGACTTGGCGGCGGCGCCCTTGGCGAAGCGCGGAATCTGATAGTCGGGCCGCAGCCAGCGCACATGGCCCGCCGCCTCTTCCGCCGCCCGTTCGGCGTTCAGGGCGACGAGGCGTTCCAGGAGGGTTTCGTCCAGCCGCTTGCGCGCCTGATCGTCGGACGACGAAAGCAGAGGGATCAGATCGTCCCAGCCATAGGCCTGCAGGGTCGCCCGGTCGATCTGATCGTGCAGATCCTTCAGGATCAGCACACGGCCGCGTTCCTTGACGTCCTGATCCTTGGCGTCCAGCGGCGTCCCGGCGCGGATCTTCTCCAGCACATTATAGAGGCCGGTCAAGGTCAGGTCCGGATGCTCGGCCTGCACCGTCTTGCGTGTGGCGTCGAGTTCCTCGCCGAGGTCGCGGAGGGTGGTGCGGATGGTTTCCGACGGGTCCGGGAAGGGGAAGGGGTCGAAGCAGAGCGTGTTATTGTAGACGGGGTCGTTACCCTTTCCGACACGTCCTCCTATTGAAGTCGCCCAGTGCACGTGTACCCGCGACGAAAGAACGGCAAGCAGCCAAGCATCGTCGTGGGCGATCACCCTAATCTTTTGGTCGGGCAGGATGCGTGTCGGCAAAAAGGTGAATAGCCGATACTTCGACGTTTCGGTCGTTGCGATATAGCGGTGCAGTGCCTCGAGAGCTTTGCGCATCCCCGGCCGCGCCTCGCCGAAAATCCACCAATTCAAGCGGTGATTTGATCGGGCCACCTGATCGCGAAAAGGCTTCACATGTTCCAGAACGTGCTGGAACAGGCGTGGGTGCTTCTGCCTGGCCTCAGACTCGGACAACCCAAAGAAGTCAATGATTAGCCGGGGCGGTCGGTTGTCTGTCAAATCTTTGCCAGACAGGTAAGGCCGCACAGCATCTCCCCCGTTCTGATCAAGATGCAAAGCCTCCGCCGATGATAGGACAAATCCGAGACTAACTGGGATTACTCCCATAAAGGACAGGCCTTGATCTGCATCGAGCGGCTTGGCCGAGGAAAGCATTGCCCCTGTCGTGAGGAAAGGAGTGATTTTTCCAGATGTCGGGGGAAGAAGCTGATCGCTGCCTGCTTGCCCATGTCGAGAATTGGCCACAGACTGCACGGTCCCCGCGAAATCGCCAGCCGCTCCTACCGTGATGGCAATGCGAACGGCGGCTGTGGCATCCCCTTCAGTCCACGGGTGATCCGGCACAGCATACACCAGGGAAATCGGGCGTTTGGACCGTAGCCGTTCTTCGATCACAGCACGGTTAAAGGCCATCGTGATCGAGTTCGTGGTGACAAGTCCAAAACGCTTGATATGCCTCGTTGAAGCCAAATCCGCCGTTTTGGCCCACCAATACATGACGAAATCGGCTGACTCCGGGACGTCCACCCAGGCCCCTCGGAGTGCTCGGACGTAAGGCTCGGAAAGCTGATCGTTCATCCGCTTATTTCCGATAAACGGCGGGTTCCCCACGATGAACTCCGCCTCCGGCCAGTCCGGCCGCCGCGCGTTCGGATAGATCTGAACCGCAACCCCGTCCCGCATCTCGAACTGAAGCTCGGGATAGCCGTCCCAGGTCAGGACCGCGTCCTTCTGCTGGATATTGCCAAAGGCCTTCAGGATCGGTTCGGCGGGGTGTTCGACGCTGTTGCGGTAATGCTGTTGCAGATAGCCGATCCACAGCACCAGTTCGGCGATGGCGGCGGCGCGGACGTTCAGTTCGATGCCCAGGAACTGGTGCGGATCGACGGTCTCGAAACCGATGCCCTCGGTCTCGCCCAATTCGGCCAGGGCCTCCAGCACCTCGCCCTCCAGCCGCTTCATCAGCTCCAGGGAGACATAGAGGAAGTTGCCGGTGCCGCAGGCGGGGTCCAGCACGCGGGTGGTGCAGAGCTGATGATGGAAGGCGCGGACAGCCGCCACCGCCTCCTTATGCTCACCCCGTTCGCGCGCATCCCCGGCCTTGACCAGGGCGGCGTTCCAGTCGCCGCGCAACGGCTCCATCACCGTCACCTCGACCAGCCGCTCGACATAGGAACGCGGGGTGTAGTGGGCGCCCAGCTTGCGCCGCTCGCCCGGCTCCAGCGCCTGTTCGACCAGAGTGCCGAAGATGGCCGGCTCCACATAGCGCCAGTCGTGGCTGGAGGCGGCCAGCAGCTCCCCGATCTCCTCGCGTCCCAGGGGGAAGGCCTTGGCGTTCTTGAACAGGCTGCCGTTGAAATGCCGCAGGTGCAGGCCGAACCCGGCATAGAACCGGTTCTCGTACTCCGGCGCGTCCATGCTCTTCCACAGGGCCTGGAGCATCGGCGCGAAGCTCTCGGGATGGTCCAGCTGGTCCTTCAGCAGGGCGGTGAACCTGCCCTTGGGCAACAGGTCCACGTCCTCGGCGAACATGGTGAAGATGCATCGCATAAGGAAATGGGCGACCTCTTCCGCCGGATGCTTCTTCTCCAGCCGTTTCGACACCTCGGCCAGCCGCTCGGCGATCTGGCGGGTGACGCGGGCCGACTCACGGGTCGGGTCCAGCGACAGGGGCTCGGTCCAGATGGCCTTCAGCCGTTTGACGATCGTCTCGTCGCGCAGATCCTCCAGCCGGATGCGGAAGCCCTTGCGGTCGGGGAAGTGCGAATAGGCCCGGCCGCTGCCGGAAAAGTCGGCATAGACCTCGAACACATAGCCGACGTCGCAGACGATGATGAAGGGCGGGGCCGGATGGTCGGCCGGCAGGCGGAAGACATAGTCCTCGGCCTGGCGCCGGGCGTTGCGCATCAGCACGTCCCACTTGCCCTGGGCCGCGGCGGTCGAGGCGGCTTCGTCCGCCTTGAACAGCGAGGTCTGGCCTTCGTCGCGATGGTCGGCGCGGGACTGTTTGGCCTCCAGGATGAAACAGCCGCGCTTGTAAAGGTCGATCCGCAAGGTCGAGGCCAGGCCTTCGGACTCGCGCCGCTTCACGCCCCGCTCGAACACATAGTCGTTGGTGCGCGTGTCGTCGCTGGCCGGATCGGGTCGCGGCAGACCCAGGGCCTCGCACAGTTCCGTCAGGAACATCTGATAGTTGGCGCGCTCGGCGCCGCCGCGGGCCTTGCTCCAGCGTTCGATGAACGTTTCGACGTCCAAGTCGGTCTCCCCCAAGAAGGGCGCACTTGGCCCGGATCGCCGAGAGGTTGCAAGACGGGAATGAAGCCGCCCCCGCTTGACTCCCTCACACAGTATGTCCCATACACTGTGTGTCACACACTATGTGGCGCATGGAGATCGGCGGGTGAGCCAGGATGAGGAACTGCTGTTCGAGAGTCTGCGGCTGGAGCTGCGGCGGGGGTCTTTGATCCTGGCGGTGTTGGCCAGTCTGAGGACCGAGCAATACGGCTATTCGCTGCGGGTCGCCCTGAATGCGGCGGGCGTCGAGATGGAGGAGAGCACCCTCTATCCGCTGCTGCGCCGGCTGGAGAGCCAGGGGCTGCTGGACAGCGAATGGCGCGAGGAGGAGCGGCGCAAGAAGCGCTTCTACCGCCTGTCGGCGCGGGGCGAGGTCCTGCTGGCGCGGCTGGCGGCCGAATGGCGGGGCCTGTCGGCCTCGCTGGAGACGATGTTGTGATCATGGGGACTGAGGGAGAGAGCGGGATGGACCTGGTCGAACGGTATCTGAAGGCGGTGGCGGCCCAGCTGCCCAAGGCGACGCGCGACGACATCGTCGCCGAGCTGCGCGACGAGATCATGGGCCGGATCGAGGCGCTGGAGGCGCGACTGGGCCGGGCGCCCGGCGACGACGAGGTCGAGGCCCTGCTGCGCGAGGTGGGCCATCCGCTGACGGTGGCGGCGCGCTATCGGTCCGGGCCCCAGTCGCTGATCGGGCCGGAGCTTTATCCCTGGTGGCTGTTCGCGGTGAAGACGGCCCTGGTGGTGATGGGCTGCGTCACCCTGATCGGTCTGGCGGTGCGGGTGCTGGTCGGGGACATCTATCTGGGCCAGGCCATAGGTCAGAGTTTCGGCGCCCTGTTCAGCGGGGCGGTGACGGTGATCGGGGTCGTCACCCTGATCGGCTTCGTGCTGGAGCGGCAGGAGAAGAAGCCGGACTTCATCGCCAAATGGCGGGTCAAGGATCTGGGCCTGTTCGAACTGGGCGGCGACCTGGACGCCGAGACCTGGGGCGAGCGGCTGGCGCGCGGTCGCGATGCGGCCCGAACGGCCAAGCCGGGGCCGGCGGTGCGCAAGAGCGCCGAGATGTCGCCGGCGGCCAAGGCCGTCGCCGGCGCCATCGCCTGGGCGGTGCTGCTGCTGTGGTGGACCGGCCTTCTGCCCATGGCCTCGATCCGGCCGGAAGACCTGGCGGGCAGTCTGGACGGGGTCGATTACGGCCGCATCCTGGTCCAGATCGTCGACGCCGCCTATTGGCCCGTGACCCTGTTCGCGGCGGCGCGGGTGGTGTTCGACCTGCTGCGGGCGGCCTCGGGCGGCAATGCGCGGCTGACGGCCGTGGGCGACATCAGCTTTGGGGCGGCGGCGGCCTGGGGCCTGTTGTGGCTGTGGTTCTGGTCGCCGCTGAGCCCGGTGATCTGGGTCGGGACGGCGACCGATTTCTTCGACCGGGTGCGGAGCCTGTTCGACCGGACCGGGGACCATGGCGGCGAACTGGCCGCCCTGTTGATGATCATCGTGGTCTGGGCCTTCGTCGGCGAGGTCTGGCGCGTCCTGCGCGGCGTGGGGCGGATGATCGTCGGACGGTGTTGAACCTCCGGCCGCCTTCGCCGTTGCAGTTGAAACGGCGGCGACGGGCGGCCGGGTCGGGGCTTAAGCGTGACGTTACAACAGGGTCTGGCCTTCGGCCTGGTGGGGCTGACGGTCGCAGCCTTCATCTGGGGAAGGTTCCGCTATGATCTGGTCGCCTTGGCGGCCTTGATCGCGGGGCTGGCGATCGGGGTCATTCCGGCGGACGCGGCCTTCGAAGGCTTTTCCAACGACGTCACGGTGATCATCGCCTGCGCCCTGGTGGTCTCGGCCGCCTTCGCCAAGTCGGGCATCGTCGAAATGGCCCTGAAGCGGATCATGCCGTATCTGAAGACCGAGCGGTCGCAGGCGCCGGTGCTGACGGCGGCCGTGACCCTGCTGTCCATGGTCACCAAGAACGTCGGCGCCCTGGCCATCATGATGCCGGTGGCGTTGCAGGTCAGCCGACGCACCGGGACCAAACAGTCGCGCCTGCTGATGCCCATGGCCTTCGGCGCCATGGCGGGGGGAATGGTCACCCTGGTGGGCACCGCCCCCAACATCCTGGTCGCCGAGGTGCGCGAGACCATGACCGGCGAGCCGTTTCGCATGTTCGACTATGCGCCCGTCGGCCTGATCCTGACGGCGGCGGCCCTGGTGTTTCTGGCCTTCGGCTACAGGCTGCTGCCCAAGGACCGGACCGGCACCATCGGCCTGTCGGCGGCCCTGTCGGCGAACGCCTATCTGACCGAGGCCCGCGTTCCCGAGGATTGGGTGATGGAGCCGCGACCGATCAACGCTCTGAAGGCCCTGGCTGTGGACGACATCCAGGTCATGGCCCTGATCCGCGATGGCAAGCGCAAGACGCGCCCGCGCGGCAACACCATCATCCGCCCCGGCGACACCCTGTTGATCAAGGGCGATCAGGAGGCGCTGGAGGGCTTCATCGACGCCGCCAAGCTGAAGCTGGTGCGCGGCGACCGGCCGGTGTTGCTGGAGGAGGCCAAGGACGAGGTCACTCTGGCCGAGGCCGTGATCGGGGCGGATTCTAAGCTGGTGGGGCAGTCGGTGCGGTCGCTGGATCTGTATGGTCAGCACGGGCTGAATCTGCTGGGCGTGTCGCGCAGCGGCTATGAGCTGACCCAGCATCTGCGGACGGCCAAGCTCCAGGCCGGGGACGTTCTTTTGCTCCAGGGGTCGGAATCGGGCCTGCCGGGGAGACTGGCGGAACTAGGCCTGCTGCCGCTGGCCGAACGGGAGATGCGGCTGGGCGGACAGAGGCGAAAATTCCTGCCCGCCCTGGTCCTGACGGCGGCGATGGTGATGGTGGGCTTCGGCCTGATCCCGGTCTCCATCGCCTTCTTCGGCGCGGCGGTGATCATCGTGGCCCTGGGCGGTCTGAAGATGCGCGAAGCCTATGCGGCGCTGGACGGACCGCTGCTGGTGCTGATCGCCGCCCTAATCCCCGTCTCGGACGCGATCCAGCAGACGGGCGGAGCCGATCTGATCGCCGGCGGACTGCGGTCGGTGTTCCAGGGCATTCCGCCCGTGATCGCGGTGGGTGGAATGATGTTTGCGGCCATGGCGGTGACGCCCTTCCTGAACAACGCCGCGACGGTTTTGGTGGTGGCGCCCATCGCCGCGACGCTGGCCCAGCAGCTGGGCTACCGCCCCGACCCCTTCCTGATGGCCGTGGCCGTGGGGGCGGCGTGCGACTTCCTGACCCCCATCGGACACCAGTGCAACACCCTGGTCATGGGGCCGGGCGGCTACAAGTTCTCGGACTATCCCAAGCTGGGGGCGCCGCTCAGCCTGCTGGTGCTGATCATCGGTCCGCCGGCCATTCTGCTGTTCTGGCCTATGTAGGTCCGCAGAAAGGCGACCGGTCCGGCCGGTCGCCTCCTCCGCAGTCAGGCCGAGCGCGGGGCCGAAGCCGGCGTGCAGGCCAGGCGGCCGTCGTCATTGCGGATCGCCGCGCCCCGGCAGCTGCGGACGCTGAGGGTCGACGAAACGGACTGACCGTTCTTGGCGATGCAGCGGGCGCGCAGCCGATCGCCGTTCAGAGTGATCCCCCGGCAGGTCTCACGATAGGCGCCGACCGGCAGGGCGCGCCCCGAGGCGGCGGGTTCCGGGCTGACCCTGTCCTGGGCGGCGGCGGTGAAGGCGACGAGGACGGCGCCGGCCCCCAGGACGGCGAGTGTGGAAAAAGGTAGGCGAACCAAGGCGTGACTCCCATTGTTTTATAACTGCGCCTCTGCGTGCGCAGGTGAGAGGTTATGTCGCATGGGGTCTCAGCGAAACCCCCGTTCTCGGATGGAATTCTCACGCTCATCCATGGCCGAAAACCGCGAGACAGGGGCGGCTGAAACGCCCATTCTGCGCCGATGGAACAGACCCTGGATGCGGAAGCCTGCTGGCGGGCGCTGAGCGCCCGCGACGCCCGGTTCGACGGGCGGTTCTTCACGGGGGTCACCTCGACCGGCATCTACTGTCGGCCGGTCTGTCCGGCGCGGACGCCGCGGCGAGAGAATGTGGTGTTCCACCCGACTGCGGCCTCGGCCGAGGCGGCGGGGTTTCGCGCCTGTCTGCGCTGTCGGCCCGAGACGGCGCCGGAGATGGGCGCCTGGCGCGGCACGTCCAACACCGTCAGCCGCGCCCTGGCCCTGATCGAGGCGGGCGCGCTGGACGATGGGGACGCCGAGGCCCTGGCCGAGCGGCTGGGGGTGGGGGAGCGGCACCTGCGGCGACTGTTTCGCCAGCATCTGGGCGCCGCCCCCGTCAGCGTGGCCCAGACCCGGCGGGTGCTTCTGGCCAAACAGCTGATCCATGAGACCGAACTGACCATGGCCGAGGTGGCGATGGCGTCGGGCTTCGGCAGCGTGCGCCGGTTCAATGAAACCTTCCAGGCCCTGTACGGGCGCCCGCCCTCGGCCCTGCGGCGGCGCAAGGCGGCGGAGGAGGGCGGCGGGCGCGTGACCCTGAACCTGGCCTATCGCCCGCCCTATGACTGGGACTTCGTGTCGGCGGCCTTGGCGGCGCGTGGGGCGGCCGATGAAACCACGGCGGACGGCGCCTGGACGCGGCGGCTGCGCAAGTCGGTGGATGGGACCGAGGGCGCAGTGACGGTGCGCCCCGGCGCGCTGGGCAAGGCTGTGGTCGAGGCCCGCATCGACGAGCTGAAGGCCCTGCCCGGCGTCCTGGCCCGGGTGCGGCGCGTGTTCGACCTGGCGGCCGATCCGGAGGCGATCACGCGCGACCTGTCCGCTGACCCCGAACTGGCGCCGGTCCTGGCCGCGCGGCCGGGTCTGCGCCCCGTCGGCGACTGGATCGACGACGGAGAGGACGCGCCCAGCGACCGGCTGACCGGCGCCGACGCCGCCCTGACGGCGCGGGCCGAGCGGTGGCGGCCGTGGCGCGCCTATGGGGCCCTGTATTGGACTATAATCAAGGAGATGAGCCATGACTGAACCCGCGACGGCGGCCTCGGACCTGACGCTGGATCGGTTCGCTTCGCCTCTGGGCGAGATTCTGGTGGTGACGGACGCGGACGGGGCGGTGCGGGCCCTGGACTTTCACGACTATGAAGACCGGATGCGGCGGCTGCTGCACCGCCACTACGGGCCGGTCGCCCTGAGGACGGGACGAGCGGAGGGGGTGCGGCGGGCGGCCGACGCCTGGTTCGCCGGCGAGCTGAGCGCCTTTGAGGGATTGGAGGTGCGGACCGGCGGCGGGGCCTTCCAAAGATCGGTCTGGGCGGCGCTGCGCACCATTCCGGCGGGCGAGACCTGGACCTATGGCCGGCTGGCGGCGGCGGTCGGATCGCCCAAGGCGGCGCGGGCCGTGGGGCTGGCCAACGGCGCCAATCCAGTGGCGATCATCGTGCCGTGCCACCGGGTGATCGGCGCGAACGGCGCCCTGACCGGCTATGCCGGCGGGGTGGAGCGCAAACGCTGGCTTCTGGCGCATGAGCGGGGCGCCGACCTGTTCAGCGTCGCGTGAACCGGTCCGGCGCCAAGGCGGCGGGGGTGAAGCGGGCCTGACGCACCGCGCCGTTGAAATAGTTCAGTCGATTGATCCGGCAGCCGACGGAGGCCCGTCCCGGACCCTGGGGCTTGAAGGCGATCGGATGTTCGCCCTGCAAAACGCCGTCGACATAGGACCGGTACATCGTTCCGTCGAAGGTCTGGGCCACATGGAACCACTGTCCGCAGGGGTACAGCCGCTCCGGGAAGATCAGGGTGTGGTTGTAGCCGGGGCCGCGGGTGAAGGCGTCCAGGTACCAGCGGTCGCGCACGACGCGGATTTCGAACAGGAAGCGGGTCTGGGACGGGGGCCGGCCCGCCGGCGCCTCTTCCGCCAGATGGAACCACCGCTGTTCGAAGGCGCCGCCGTCGGGACGGAACAGGGCCTCGAAGGTGAAGGTCTCGGCTCCCGCCAGCGGATGCCTGTCGATGAACAAGGCGTCGTCCACGCCGTCGAACCGCACAGCCCGGCCATAGGGGCTGTCGATCAGGGCCGGCGCACCCTCCACCGTCGTCCGCTCGCCGCCGATGTCGGCCAGCCGGTCGAAGGTCCAGACCGTCTGCCGGGCCGGCGCCCCCGACAGGGTGGCGCAGCCGCTGAGGGCCAGGGCGCCCGCACCCGACAGGACGGCGCGGCGATGGGGAGGGGCGGGATCGGACATGGCGACCGTCTTCCCCTCTGGGTCAGGTCCCGTCAAGGAACAGGCGGCAGGCGGGGTTGGTGGTTTCGTCGACGTAGGGGTAGCCCAGGTCGGCGAGGGCGGCGGTCAGTTGGGCCTGTTCTTCGGGCGGGACGCTGATCCCGGCCAGGACCCGGCCGACGTCGTCGCCGTGGTTGCGATAGTGGAACAGGGTCAGGGCCCAGGCGGGCTGGAGGCTGTTGAGGAAGCGCAAGAAGGCGCCGGGCCGCTCGGGGAACTGGAAGCGCAGGATGCGTTCGTGGGGCAGGCCGGTGGTGCGGCCGCCGACCATGTAGCGGACGTGCAGCTTGGCGGTCTCGTTGTCGCTCATGTCCTCGACCGCATAGCCGCCGGCGCGGAGCCGAGCGATCAGGTCGTCCTTTTCCTGCCCTATCGCCTCGCGCGCGGCGCGCGGCTGGTTGAGGGCGGCGTGCGGACCGTTGTGCAGGGCCACGCCGACGAAGATCTGGGCCTGGCCGTCGCCGGACCAGCGGTAGTTGAACTCGGTGACGGAGCGGCCGTCCAGGCTGTCGAGGAAGCGGCGGTAATCGTCGCGGTCGTCCTTCATCGCCACGGCCAGCAGGGCCTCGGCGCCCTCGCCGATCTCGGCGCGCTCGGCGACATGGCGCAGCCGGTCGAAGTTGACGTTGGCGCCGGAGTTGACGGCGATCAGGGCGCCGGATCCGGGATGGGCTGCGGCCCAGGCCTTGAGCCCCGCAAGCGCCACCGCGCCCGAGGGCTCGGCGACGGCGCGGCTGTCGTCGAAGATGTCCTTGATGGCGGCGCAGATGGCGTCGGTGTCCACCAGGACGATCTCGTCCAGCAGTTCCCTGCACAGGCGGAAGGTTTCGGTCCCGGCGCGGCGCACGGCCACCCCGTCGGCGAACAGGCCGACCTCGTTCAGGGTGACGACCTCGCCGGCGTCGACGGCGGCCTTCATCGTGGGGGCGTCGACGGGCTCCACGCCGATGACGCGGGTCTCGGGGCGAAGGAATTTGAGGATGGACGCGACGCCGGCGGCCAGCCCTCCGCCGCCGATGGGCACGAAGACGGCCTCTATGGGGTCGGCGTGCTGGCGGGCGATCTCCAGCCCGACCGTCCCCTGGCCGGCGATGACGTCGGGGTCGTCGAACGGGTGGATGAAGGCGGCGCCGGTCTGGCTCTCCAAACGGCGGGCGTGAGCATAGGCCTCGTCAAAGCTGTCGCCGTGCAGGACCACTTCGCCGCCCAGGGCGCGGACGGCGGCCACCTTGATGCCGGGGGTGGTGGTCGGCATGACGATGGTCGAGGGGATGTTGCGGCGGGCGGCGGCCAGGGCCACCCCTTGCGCGTGATTACCGGCCGAGGCGCAGATCACCCCCTTTGACAGTTCGGCCTGGGACAGGCCGGCGATCTTGTTGTAGGCGCCGCGAATCTTGAACGAAAACACCGGCTGCAGATCTTCGCGCTTCAGCAGGACGGGCCGTTCGAGACGCGCCGAAAGGCGACGCAGCGGATCGAGGGGCGTCTCCTCCGCCACGTCATAGACGCGGGCGGTCAGGATGCGGCGGATGGTGTCTTGCATGGAAATATCAGGCAAAGCGCGGTCGGCAGGAAAGAAGTCGCTGATGCTCTAGGCGATATGGTCGCGGGGCGAAAGGTTCGTGCGCTTACCGAGTGCTGAGCGGCGCTGGTTGAACGGGCGAAGCGGTGCGGGATCGTCGCCGACACGGGTCGAAGGCCCTGCGAAAACACTTGGGGAGCTGATCGACTGAACAATCCGCTTGCGCCCGTCCCCCATCGGCCTACATTGTTTCCGCTTATGCTAACTTTGAGCATAAGGGTCGATAGGAGAGGATCATGGCCGACGGCGCCTTTGGTCTGACGCAGGAACTGGAGCGGGAGACCGCCGGGGTGTGGGCGAAGGTCAAGGACCACGTCACGCCGCTGGAGTGGCCCGAACAGGCCCGGCTGATCAGCGCGATCAACCGGCTGAAGCGCGAGCGCGACGCCGTGATCCTGGCCCACAACTATATGACGCCCGAGATCTTCCACGGGGTCGGCGACTATGTCGGCGACAGCCTGGGCCTGGCCAAGGAGGCCGCGCGGTCGAACGCCAAGGTGATCGTCCAGGCGGGCGTGCACTTCATGGCCGAGACGTCCAAGATCCTGTCGCCTGAGAAGACCGTGCTGATCCCCGACCTGCGGGCGGGATGTTCGCTGGCCTCGTCGATCACGGGGGCGGACGTGCGGCTGATCAAGCAACGCTATCCGGGCCTGCCGGTCATCACCTATGTGAACACCACGGCCGAGGTGAAGGCCGAGACCGACGTCTGCTGCACATCCGCCAATGCCGTTCAGGTGGTGGAATGGGCGGCCAGGGAATGGGGCGTGGACCGGGTCATACTGATCCCCGACGAATTCCTGGCGCGCAATGTGGCGGCCCAGACGACGGTGGGGATCATCGCCTGGAAGGGGCACTGCGAGGTGCACAAGCGCTTCACCGCCCAGGACATCGCCGACATGCGCGACGCCTGGCCCGACGCCGAGGTTCTGGCCCACCCCGAATGCCCGGAAGAGATACTGGCCGCCTCGGACTTCGCCGGATCGACGGCGGCCATGACCGACTATGTCGAACAGCGCCGGCCCAAGCGGGTGGTGCTGATCACCGAATGTTCGATGGCCTCCAACATCAAGGGCGACGTGCCGAGCGTCGAGTTCGTCGGCCCCTGCAACCTGTGCCCGCACATGAAGCGGATCACGCTTCAGAACATCCACGACTGCCTGCTGAACATGCAGTTCGAAGTGACCGTGCCCGAAGAGATGATCGAACGCGGGCGGATGGCGGTGCAGCGGATGATCGACCTGCCGCCGCCGGCGATCCCGGCCCGCTACGACATCGTCAAGGCGCGGCATCACGTCGATGTGGAGCTGATCTGAGCGACGCGGCGATCGGTCCCCTCGTCGGGACAGGGCGCCGCGCCCATCTGGACGCCATGAGCAAGACAGACACACCCGCCCCCGCGCCCGACCGTCCCCTGGGGCCGTGGGACATCAAGCCCGAAGCGGCGGGCGCGCGGCCGGCCCAGACCGAGGCGGTGGCCGAAGAACCGGTCGAGAAGGATCAGAGCCTGGTCTGGGCCGTGCTGTCCACGGCCCTGATGGCGGGCTTCCTGTGGTGGATAACCGGCAGCGTCGTCGTGGCGGGGGCGGTGCTGATCGGCCTGTTCGTGCATGAGGCGGGGCACGCCCTGGCGATGAACCGGCTCGGCATGGGTCCGGCGCGCATCTACATCATTCCCTTCCTGGGCGGACTGGCCAAGGGACGGCGCGCGCCTCGAAGCGAGTGGGACGGAGTGCTGGTTTCGCTGGCCGGGCCGGCCTTCGGTCTTCTGGCCATGATCCCCTTCGTCGCCGTCGGCATGGCGACGGGCCAGGGCGAATGGTTGGCTGGCGCCTTCTTCATCGCCATGCTGAATCTGGTGAACCTGGTTCCCGCCCCGCCGCTGGACGGGTCCAAGGCCCTGGGGCCGGTGCTGACGCGGGTTCATCCGCGGCTTGAGCAGATCGTGCTGCTGGTCATCGGCGTGGCCGTGGTCTGGTGGGGCGTGTCCACGGGCCGGTTCATCCTGGCGGCCTTCCTGGCCCTGTCGGTGTTCAGCCACCTGAAGCGCGGCGTCTGGCGCGCGGCCTGGGGCACGCTGAGCTGGCCCGAGGCGGGCAAGAGCCTGGTGCTTTATCTGCTGACCCTGGCCCTCTGCGCGGCGGCGGCGGTCGGCGCCCTGACGCCCCTGACCGAGGGCGATCCGGCCGGCGCCGTTCGGCTGGGGCTGAACTATCTGGGGATCGGACGATGAGCCGAATGCGACATGAAGGGCCGGTGATCGTCGGCGCCGGACTGGCGGGGCTGTCGGCGGCCCTGGAGGCGGCGCGGGCGGGGGCGCGGGTTCTGGTCGTGACCCCGGAGCCGCTGCTGAGCGGCTGTTCTTCCGCCTGGGCCCAGGGCGGGATGGCGGCGGCCCTGACGGCTGTAGACTCGGCCGAGCTGCACGCCAAGGACACCTTGGCGGCGGGCGCGGGCCTGGTCGAGCCGGGCGCGGCCCAGGCCCTGACCGAGGCCGGGCGCGAGACGGTGGAATGGCTGGCGGCCCAGGGCGCGCCGTTCGACCGGGATGCGGACGGCGGCTTCGTCGTCAGTCTGGAGGCGGCCCATTCCGTGGCGCGCGTGGCGCGGGTCGGCGGCGACGGCGCCGGGCGGGCCATCCTGTCGGCCGTGGTCGCGGCGGTGCGGGCCGAGACGATGATCGAGGTCTGGGAGGATGCGCGGCTGAAGGGCCTGTCGCAGGACGAGGCCGGGCGGGTGGTCGGGGCTGTGGTCGAGCGCGGCGGGCGGCCGGTCGAGATTACGGCGACGGCGGTGGTGCTGGCCACCGGCGGGGCGGGCGGCCTGTTCGCCGCCACCACCACCCCGTCGGCCTTGCAGGGCGAAGGCATGGCCCTGGCGGCGCGGGCGGGGGCGGAGATTCTGGACCCCGAGTTCGTGCAGTTTCACCCGACCGCCATAGACGTCGGCCTCGATCCGGCCCCCCTGGCGACCGAAGCCTTGCGCGGCGAGGGGGCGCGGCTGATCGACGGCGCGGGCGCCTTCCTGCTGGGCGAAGAGGCCGACGCCGATCTGAAGCCCCGCGACGTGGTGGCCCGGGCCGTCCATGCCGCGCGGACCGCAGGCCGGGGCGCCTTTTTGGATGCGCGCACGGCTGTGGGAGAGGGCTTTCCGCACGAGTTTCCGGCCGTCTTCGCCGCATGCATGCGCGCCGGGCTGGACCCGCGCGTCAGCCCCATTCCGGTGATGGCGGCCTGCCACTATCACATGGGCGGGGTCGCCGCCGACGCCGACGGGCGCACGACGGTTCCGGGCCTGTACGCCGTCGGCGAATGCGCGGCGACGGGGGTGCACGGCGCCAATCGTCTGGCGTCCAACTCCCTGCTTGAGGCCGCAGCCTTCGGACGGCGGGCCGGGCGGGCCGCGTCGAGCGAGACGGGGGGCGGACGGCCGGTCCCGACGCCCCTGGCGCCCGATCTGCCCGAGGCGGCCCTGGCCGAGCTGAGGACGGCGATGACGGCCCAGGCGGGAGTGGTGCGCGATGAGGCCGGTCTGACGGCCCTGATCGCCCTGATCGACCGGTTGGAGGCCCGGCACGGGCCGGCGGCCTGTCTTCTGGCGGCGCGGCTGATCGCCCAGGCGGCGCTGGATCGGCATGAGAGCCGGGGTGGCCATTACCGCGCGGATTATCCGCAGACGGCGGCGAACGCTGCTCATACGCGGATCAGACTGGCCGGAGACCTGGCCCTGGCGGCGGAATGACGGCCTCTATGGAGACTCCCCGAGACATGGCCCTGAACCGATCCCTGCCGGAGGTCCTGATCGAACCGGTGGTGCGGATGGCTCTGGCGGAAGACCTGGGGCGGGCGGGCGACGTCACGGCCCTGGCCTGTATTCCCCCAGGGGCGCGCATGAAGGCGGCTTTCACGGCGCGCAAGGCCGGCGTTCTGGCCGGGATTCAGGCCGTGCGGCTGGCCGTGCAGGCGATGGACCCGACGGCCGACGTTGAGCTTCGGCTGGCCGACGGGGCGGCGTTCGAGACGGGGGCCGTGCTGGCGGTGGTCGAGGCCGACGCGCGCGCCTTCCTGTCCGCCGAGCGGACGGCCCTGAACCTGGTCGGACGGCTGAGCGGGGTGGCGACCCTGACGCGGGCCTATGTTCAAGCCGTCGCCGGGACCAGGGCGCGGATCGCCGATACCCGCAAGACGACGCCGGGCCTGCGGGCGCTGGAGAAACATGCGGTGGCCTGCGGCGGCGGGGTGAACCACCGGTTCGGCCTGGATGACGCCATCCTGATCAAGGACAACCACGTCGCCGTCTGCGGCGGGGTGGGCGAGGCCGTGCGGCGCGCCAAGGCCTTCGCCCCTCACCTGATGAAGGTGGAGGTCGAGGTGGATGGGCTGGATCAGCTGAGCGAAGTCCTGGCCCTGATCAATGAGGACCTGGCGCCGGACGTGATCATGCTGGACAATTTCAGCCTGGCGGACCTGAGGCGGGCTGTGGCCTGGACCGGGGGGCGCATCCGGCTGGAGGCGTCGGGCGGGGTGGATTTGACGACGGTGCGGCCGATCGCGGAGACCGGGGTCGATGTGATCTCGGTCGGGGCCCTGACCCATTCGGCGCCCGTGCTGGACATCGGCCTGGACGCCCTGTGAGGCCAGGGGAACAGCCCGCCGCGCGCGACGTTCATACGATGAACCGCGCGAGGAGCGAGCCCAGGAGCGACCGATGTCCCAGACGCCCCAGACGCCTCAGGCCCTGCGGGTGCGGCGGGCGCCCGCTCAACCGCTCAGCGTCGGCTACGACCGGCTGAGCGTGATCGGGGTCGGGCGGGAGCAGACCTCAAGCCCGGACAAGCCCGGCCGTCGGTTCGGCGAATTCGATCAGAACCGGACGACACGGGGGCCTTTCGGCCCGGACTGAAGCGCCTTTGCGATCAAACAGGGTTGGAGGCGTCCGCCGTTTCCGTCCTGGCCTCCGCCCGGGGCGCAGCGCCGCGCGGCGCCGAGGCCGCCGTGGGCGGGGCGGCGGGCGGGGGGGAAGCCTGGCCGGACGCCTGGGTGGCGACGGCCGCATCCGCAGGCTTGGCGGCGGGACGGGCGTTCGTCGGCGCAGCCTGGGGCTCGGCGCCGCCCTCCTGGGCCAGGATCAGCGAATAGGCCACGGCCTGTCCGGCCTGGCGGGCCGCTTCGACGGGATTGAGACCCGCCTGGATCAGACGGGGCTGATCGTCGGCCTGAGACGGACGGGCGGCGTAGGTGAAGGCCCCGCCTGAGCCGGCGCGACCGCCGAACCGATAGAAGAGATGGCTGCCCACCTGGTTCACCCGGATCAGGGTGTTGCGCCAGTCGGGCGACACGCCGGTGGTGTGGAAATGGGTGGCGTTGCCGACGCCCGCATAAACCGATCCGGACAGGGCCGAGGAGGCGATGCCGCGCGCTCGGTTCCAGGCGGCCTGATTGATCCGGCCGCGCATCACGCCGTTGCAGGTGAAGGAGAACTGGCAGCCGGTGCGGCGCGCGGCGCCCTGATAGACGACGGCGCAGATGCTCTTGGGGAAGGCGGGGTGGCGGACGCGGTTCAGGACGACCTGGGCCACGGCCCGCATGCCGTCGCGGCCCTCGCCCCGCGCTTCATAATAGACGACCTGGGTCAGGCAATCGAGGTCGCGGCTGGCGTCCAGGGCGTGATCCAGGCGGAAGGGCTTGGCGCCGACGGGGGTGGAGAGATTGGCGTGGCGCAGTTTGGGATCGCGGTTGGCGTCCAACTGATCCAGACGGGCCGCCAGAAGCTCGGCCTGGCGATCGCGCTCGGCGGCGCCGGCGCTGGTGTAGGGATCGTGCCGACGAGCGATCGACAGGGCGCTGGCGTCCAGACCGCCGGCGGCGGCGGACAGGGCTTCTTCGGTGAAGCCGGCGGCGGTGGCGCCCTGGATCCGTTCGGCCTGGGCCCGCAGCGTCGCATTGCGCGCCATGGTCCCGCCCAGATAGGCGCCGCCGATCGCCAGTCCCACCAGACAGCCGAAGGCCGCGGCCGCCGTCACGGGCTTGATCTTCGCCACATGATCGGTGCGGGCGGGGCCGCGCGTCTGCGAGGAATGCGACAACGAGTTCATCCTGTTCAGCAGGGCGAGAAACGCTGCCCCCGGGTCGTATCGCCGGCGGGGCGACCCGAAACGGTCGCCTGTCCGGCCGGCATTCGGCGCGCGGCACATACAGCCCGGGCGTCGAGGACGGGCCTATATAGCGAAGTTTGTGACCTGAATGTGGCTGATTCGCAAGCGGCTGGTTAAGGCGACGAAAGGATTAGGTATTTTTACGATATTGCCCCGGCGGCATGACAATATGGGCCGGATTGCGACAGTGGATAGAGCGAATACTGTATTGGGTTGCACGGCGTCTCGGCTGTAGATTGTCACATTTCCCCGTATCTGCTGAATGGCGCGCGGATTGTGTTGTCCGTTGGTCCGTTTTCCGTATTCGCCAGTTCTGGATCGCGCTGGGAACCTCAAGCGCGGCGCGGCGTTCAAGCGTGACCTTTTTGGAGAGACGCCATGTCGCGCATGATCATCACGACCTGCATCGCCGCCGGCGCCCTGGCGCTGACGGCCTGCGGGACCACTATCGAGCAAAAGGCCGCGAGCGGCGCCGTGGCGGGGGCTGTGGTGGGCGGACCCGTGGGCGCCGCCGTCGGTGGAGCGGCCGGAACCGTCGTCGGCCAGGCGCAGAAGCCCAACTGACGAACCCGCCGTTGCGCCTGCTCTTGTAACGGGGCGGGCGCGACCTATCTGCATCACTGGAGCAGGTAAGGGCACCTTAAGCGCGCCATTTCGTGCGCGCGGCCGATTTCGTGGCGGCGAACCTTGCTTTTGGTCCCTGCATAGGCTTTGTGCGCCCCGCTTCGGGACGCGCGCGTTCTCCGCCGCCCGACCCCCGATGGCCGCTGGCCGATCACAAGGAACCCTGACGCTTTCGCATGAAAGATTTGAAGACCGGATTTACCGACCGCCTGACCGCCCAGCAGGAAGCCAAGAAGGCTCTGCTCGCCAAGTTCAAGCCCAAGCCCGCCGCCCCCGATCCCGAATTCGAGCGCCTGGCTGAGAAGCGCGCCGCCGAAAAGGAAGCCCTGCGCCAGCAGCACGAACTGGCCAAGGCGGAACAGCGCCGCGAGAAGGCCGAGAAGGAGGCTGCGCGCCTGGCCGCCGAAATGGCCGCTCAGGAAGCGATCGAGGCCGAGAAGCGGGCCGACCGCAAGGCGCGCAAGCAACTGACCAAGGAAGAGCAGAAGGCCAGGCGCGACGCGCGCTACGCCGCCCGCAAGGCGCGCCGCTGAGGCGGCCTTGGAACTGACGAAGAAAAACGCGCCGCAGCCTCTGCGGCGCGTTTTTCTTGGATCTAATGGTTTGGCCGCGGCCCCGCCGTCGAAAGAACGGCGCGCAATTGTTCGGGCGAATAGGGTTTGCGCAGGAAGGGCCAGGGCGTGTCGGCCAGAACCTGATCCACATCGTCGCCCACATAGCCCGAGGTCAGGACGATCCGCATCTGAGGCCGGTCCCGCGCCGCCTGACGCGCCAGGTCCACGCCGCTCATGCCCCCCGGCATGACCACATCGGTCAACATGACGTCGAAGCGCGCCCGTTCCAGGGCCTTCAGCGCCTCGGGGCCGTTCTCGACCCATTCGACGTGCAGGCCGAAACTTTCCAACTGATCAAGGGCGATGGCCGCGACATCCGCGTCGTCCTCCACCAGCAGCAGGCGGTGGCCGTTCGGCAGGGCGGCGCCGACGCCGCCCGGTTCGGGTGACGGGGCGGCCTTGTCCGCGATCAGCGGCGGCAGATAGAGGCGGATTTCCGAGCCGCGGCCGGGGCTGGAAGCGATGTGGACCCCGCCGCCCGACTGTCGCGCGAAGCCGTAGACCTGGCTGAGGCCCAGGCCCGTGCCCTTGCCGATCGGCTTGGTGGTGAAGAAGGGTTCGAAGACGCGGTCGATGACCTCGGCCGACATGCCCGATCCGTTGTCGGACACGGCGACGCAGACATAGTCGCCCGCCGCCAGTTCCGGGATCTGCCCCGCCGCGACGGAACAGGCCTGGGTTTGGATCGTGATGCGGGCGCCGGCGCGGACGGGGCCGTCTCGACCCGATCGAGGCGGGCCGCCGGCCTCTTTCGTCGCATCGGCTGATGCGGCGTCGCGCCCGGTCACGTCGCCCAGGGCGTCGCGGGCGTTGACGACCAGGTTCAGCAGGGCGGCCTCGAACTGAGCGGGATCGACGTTGACGCGAACGCCGCCGCGCTTCAGCCGGATCTTGAAGTCCACGGCCTCGCCGACGGCCCGGCGCAGCAAGGGCTCGCCCTCGCGGATCAGGCCGTTCAGATCGACCGCCTCGGGACGCAGGGCCTGACGGCGCGAGAAGGCCAGAAGCTGGTGGGTCAGGCTCTCTCCCCGACGGGCGGCGGCCAGGGCGGCCTCGCCCAGCTTCTTGCGTTTTGCGGCGTCGTCGGAGCGCAGGATGATGTCCAGCGCCCCGATCACCACCGTCAGCAGATTGTTGAAATCGTGGGCGACACCGCCGGTGAGACGGCCGACCGCCTCCATCCGCTGGGCGTGCATCAGATGGGCCTCTGCGGCGGCCTTTTCGGCCAGGGCCTCCGCGACCCGTTCCTCCAGCAGCTCATTGATGTGCTTCAGGTCGTCCTCGGCGCGCTTGGCGTCGGTGACGTCGATGGTGGCGCCCACATAGCCCTGGAAGGCGCCGGCCGCGTCGAACCGGGGCACGCCCTCGGTCCGGAGCCAGCGCAGCCCCAGGGTCGGATGATTGGCCCGGCTGAGCGCCTCGAACCGATCCCGCGCCTGGAAGGCCCGCAGGAAGGCGGCGTCGAACACCGTCTCATCGTCCGGATGCATCAGCCTGCGCCAGCCGTCCAGCAGCTGGCGCCGCGAGCGGATGTCGCAGAACAGCCGATAGCGTTTGTTGGCGAAGACGATCCGGGGCGTCGCGTCCGTCATCCAGATCATGGCCGGAGCGCTGTCCGCGACGGTGCGGAACCGGCTTTCGGATTCGGTCAGCCGGGCCTGGGCCTCGCGCATGTCGGTGACGTCGAAGGCGACGCCGACGAAGCCGATCAACTCGCTTCCGGCCATGCGCGGACGAGAGAAGGATTTCAGCCAGCGCCACTCGCCGTCATGACGCCGATACCGAGCCTCCAGAGAAAACGGTTCTCTCGTCGCCTCTCCGGCCAGGGACTCTCGAAGGATGCGGTCCTGGTCGTCCGGGTGCAGTCGGGCGCGCCAGTCCGCCGCAAGGGCCGTCTCATAGTCCGCGCCGAAGAAGTCCGCATAGGCCTGGTTGATGAAGGCGCGGCGGCGATCCTGGCGCGTGACCCAGATCAGGACCGGCGCGGTGTCGGCGATGGCGCGGAAGCGCTGTTCGCTCTCGCGGGTCTCGGTCTCGGCGCGGGCGCGTTCGATCTCGACCCAGGTGCGGGCGGCGACCTCCTCGACCAGCTGGACCTCCGCGTCAGTCCAGCATCGGGGGGCGGCGGCGTGGACATAGAGGAAGGCGCGCAATCGGCCGTTGCGGATCAGCGGCGCTCGGATCAGGGCGCGGGTCTGGATTTCGGCGAAGGCGGCGGCGATGTCGGCCGAACGGGGGTCGTCGCGGACGTCGTCGATGCGGATGGTCCGACCGTCGAACAGGTCGGCGACGAGGGCGGGATTGAAGACGCTCGGCGCGCGCCCGTGAACGCTGGCGACGCCCTGAATCCAGTCGCGGCTCAAGGAGACGACTTCGCCCGTCTCGTCCACCTCGCCGTAGCCGACGCGGTTCGCGCTCAGCAGGCCGCCCAGGGACGCCTCGACCTCGGCCATCATCCGCTCCGGGTCGGACAGGTCGCGCAGGCGGTCGCTGAGGTTCAGAAGGAAATGCTGGCGGCGCTCGGCGCGGGCGGCCTTCTCCAGCGGTTCGCGAGCCCCGTCCACGTTCAGGTTGATCCCGGCATAGCCCAGAAAGGCGCCGGTCTCGTCAAACCGCGCGTTGGACAGGGACAGGGCCGAGACGACGGAATCCAGCCGGATCAGGGTCTGGCGCAAGGAGGCGCCCAGCCAGGTGCAGAACAGGCCCACCAAGACGAAGTTGGAGGTGGCGACCACGCCCAGATGCGGGGTCGTCGGGCCGGGGTTCAAGGCGACCAGCGCCCAGCCGCCCAGCAGAGACCCCGCAACCGCCGTCAGACCCGCCAGACGTCCGCCGGCCAAGGCCGCCAGAATGACGCCCGGCAGTAGGATCATGAAGCCGGTGATCCCGCCGTAAAAGCCGGCGGTGGCCGCCCGCACCGCCAGTCCTGCGCCGGCGCCGGCCAGTCCGACTAGAATTCTCCGCCAGGCGGGACCGGACTTCAGACGGGCGAGAACGAGGAGACCGGCTTCGGCGTTCAGAAATCGGCGAAAGACCGCGCCTGGCGTCATATTGTGCCCGTCCCCTCACGTCGTTCGATGCGACGTTATGTGATGCAACGCTTGTTGCGGTTTTGCGTTCCTGCCTGCCGGATTGCGTCTAGATTGCCGGCGACGAACTCACACCCACGGAGCGTATTATGACCGCAACCATTGACACCGGACTGTCCCAGAGCGAGCGCGGCGACGTGGTTGAGCAACTGACCCGGGTTCTGGCGGACGCCTACGCCGTCTATCTGAAGACCCACGGCTATCATTGGAACGTGCGGGGGCCTGAATTCTTCTCGCTGCACAATATGCTGGAGCAGCAGTATCGCGACCAGTGGGCGGCCCTGGACGACATCGCCGAACGTATCCGCGCCCTGGGCGAGTTGGCGCCGCAGGGCTACGGCGCCTTCGCCAACCTGACCAGTATTCGCGACGGCGAGCCGGAAAAGGACGCGCCCGACATGCTGCGCGAGCTGATGCGCGATCATGAGACCTTGATCGCCACCATGCGCTCCGCCCTGGACGTGGCGGACGGCGACGGCGACGACGTGACCGTGGATCTGCTGACCCAGCGTCTGGCGGCGCACGAGAAGTTCGCCTGGATGTTGCGGGCCAGCCTGGGCGGTCGATAAGGCGGATCGGCGGTCCGCCTGAAAACGGCCCCGAAATGCGGGCACGGTCCGGGCCTCCTGCGTCCATGACCTGGTCGCGCCTGCTGTGGAACAGAATGGTCCTTACCCATTGGAACCGGATTTGGGCGGCGGTCAGGCGCTCGGCTGCGGCCTTGCCCGCCGCCGCCGCCGTGCTGGGCGTCGCCCTGTCGGCCGGCTCGGCCGTGCGGCCGGACGCGGATCGGACGGCGGAGGCCGTGGCGCGGATCACCCAGGGCGATCTGGGGCCCCACGGCCTGGCCGCTCTTGAGGGGCGGCTGAGCGCCTCGCAGCTGGCCCTGGCGCAGCGGCACGATCCAGCCCTGACCCCGGCGGCCTTCACCCCAGGTGCGACCCTGGCGACGGCCGGAGCCCTGCGTCCGGCGCGGCCCTTCGTCTTCAAGGGCGGGGCCGAGGATCGCCGTCGCGCCCTGCGGTGCCTGACCCAGGCGGTCTATTACGAGGCGGCGCTGGAGTCCGACGAGGGCCAGGCGGCGGTGGCTCAGGTGGTGCTGAACCGCGTGCGCGATCCCAACTACGCCGACACGGTGTGCGGCGTTGTGTTTGAAGGCGCCGAGCGGACGACCGGGTGCCAGTTCAGCTTCACCTGCGACGGCGCCCTGTCCCAGGCGCCGGTTCCCTGGGCGTGGGAGCGGGCGCGCAAGGCGGCCGAAAAGGCCTTGAACGGCTATGTGGCCCAGACGGTGGGGACCGCCACCCACTATCACGCCGACTATGTGGACCCCTGGTGGGCGCCGACCGTCTCGCGCGTCAACAAGATCGGGACGCACGTCTTCTATCGCTGGAAGGGTCTTTACGGGGAGACGGCCGCCTTCCGCGCCGTTTACAAGGGACGCGAGCCCCTGATCGATGAAGCGCGGTTCGCCCGCCCCCGACCCGGCGTTCAGCCTGGCCAGGGGACCGGAGGCCCGGACCCGGACGCGGTCCCCGCCGAGGCAGGGCAGGCGGCCCCGCTTAAGACCGTCGAGGTCGACGGACGTCAAAGGGTGGTGGGCGTGGTCAGCCTGGGCGGGCGTCGTCTGCCTACCCAGGAAGAGGTCGCCGCCATCAATGCGCGGCTTCAGGCCCTGGAGGCCAAGCCGGAGCCGGAGCCCGCTCCGGCAGGCGTCGCCGTGATGGCGGTGGAAGAGGTCGGACGCCCCGCCAAGTGAAGCGATGGGCGTTCTAATGCAACGCTTGCGCGGGTCGAGCATTGAAGCTGCTGATCCCGCTTACGGCCTCGAAAGGACGCCTGTTTGACCGACCCCATTGCTGAACCTGCACGGTGGGATGAGTCCGAGCGTCTGGCGGCCCTGAGAGACTACGGCATTCTGGATACGGCGCGCGAGGCCGCCTTTGACGACGTGGTGGCCTTGATCGCCCGCATCTGCGAGGCCCCGATCGCGGTCGTCAATCTGATCGACTCCGGACGGCAGTGGTTCAAGGCCGAGGTCGGGCTGGGCGTGCGCGAGACGCCGCTGGCGACCTCCTTCTGCGCCCACGCCCTGTTAAATGAGGACGGGCTGGTGGTGCCGGATGCGACGAAGGACGCCCGATTCGACGGCAATCCTCTGGTTCATCAGGACCCGGGGCTGCGCTTCTATGCGGGGCGGTTGCTGAAGACGCCCAGCGGCCTGCCCTTGGGCACCTTGTGCGTTCTGGACACCCAGCCCCGGCCTGAAGGTCTGACTGAGCTGCAGGAGACGGCGCTCAAGACCCTGGCCGGTCAGGTGATGTCGCAGATGGAACTGCGCCGCGCCCTGCGTCAGAGAGACGAGGGCCGGGACGCGCTTGAACGGGCCTTGGAGGCGTCCGACGACGTCGCCGCCCGGCTGAGGGCCAGCGAGGCCCAATTCCGGGTGCTGGCCGACGCCATGCCCCAGATGGTCTGGTCGACGCGCCCCGACGGCTTCCACGACTACTACAATGCACGCTGGTACGAGTTCACCGGCGTGCCAGCCGGATCGACGGACGGGGAAGGCTGGAACGACATGTTCCATCCTGACGATCAGCAGCGGGCCTGGGCCCGCTGGAGCCGGTCGCTGGAGACGGGCGAACCCTATGAGATCGAATATCGGCTGAAGCACCATTCCGGGGTGTATCGCTGGACCTTGGGGCGGGCGGTGGCGATCCGCAACGAGGATGGCGAGATCACCCGCTGGTTCGGCACCTGCACCGATATCGACGAGCTGAAGCGGCTGGAGCAGGGTCGCGAACTGGTCAGCCAGGAGCTGAGCCACCGGATCAAGAACATCTTCGCCGTGATCACGGCGCTGGTGGCCCTGTCGGCCCGTCAGTATCCTGAGGCCCGGGCCTTTGCTTCGTCTCTGCGGACCCGTATCGCCGCCCTGGCCCGCGCCCATGAGTTCGTCCGACCGCACACGGAGGCGTCTCAGCCGACGGTTGGGGCCACCACCCTGCACACCTTCCTGGCGGATCTGTTCAGGGCGTACAGCGATGACACGGGCGCCACGCGCGTTCACATCAGCGGCGACGACGCCGTGTTCGACGACCAGGCGGCGACCTCCGTCGCCCTGCTGTTCCACGAACTGGCGACCAATGCGGCCAAGTACGGCGCCCTGGCGACGGCGGCGGGTCGGGTGGAGCTGGCCACGCGCCGCGACGACGACCGGTTCATCCTGACCTGGACCGAGATCGGCGGCCCGGCGATCGAAGGGCCGCCCGAGCGCCAGGGGTTCGGCTCCTCTTTGGCCAGTCTGTCGGTGGAGGGCCAACTCGGCGGGCGGCTGCACCGCGAATGGGCGGCCGACGGTTTAAGGATTGTTGTGGATTTGCCCGCTACGGCGCTCTCGCGCCGCAGGGCGGCGGAAAAGGACCGCCTTCAGCCACTCTGACGGAAACCGATCGCCTGCCCCCGCGTTGTGTCCGCCACAGAACATAAAACCGCCGCCCATGACCGCCCGCATCCTGATCATTGAAGACGAAGCTCTCGTCGCTATGGAGCTGCGTTTCGTCCTGGAAGACCTGGGCCATAAGGTCGTGGGGGTGGCGTCGACGTCGAAGTCGGCCCAGAATCTGGCGCGTGAAAATGAGGTCGATCTGGCCCTGGTCGACATCCACCTGTCCGACGGCCCCACGGGCATAAGCCTGGGGCGCGAGCTGGGCCAGGAGATGGGCGTGACCGTCCTGTTCATGACCGCCAATCCGGGCATGGTGCGCGACGGCGTCGCGGGCGCCATTGGCGTCCTGTCCAAGCCGACCGATGAACAGGCGGTGCAGACGGCGGTCGATTACGCCCTGCGCCGCCGCACAGGCCAGCCGGTCCAATATGCGCCGCCGGGTCTGCAGCTGTTCGCCTGACTCCGCCCGTCCGGACGTTCACCAGACGCCGATCTTCTCGGCTTCCTTATGGCTGATGGGATGGTTGGCCTTGGCGTGGTCTTCCTCGGCCAGGAAACGGCTGGCTTCGAGCGCGGCCATACAGCCCATGCCCGCCGCAGTCACAGCCTGGCGATAGACGTCGTCGGTCACGTCGCCGGCCGCCCACACGCCCTCGATTGCGGTCTGGGCCGTGCCGGGTTTGACGCGGATATAGCCGCCCGAATTGGTCTCGAGCTGACCCTTGAACAGTTCCGACGACGGGGCGTGGCCGATGGCGATGAAGACGCCGTCGGCGGGGATCTCCTGGGTCGAACCGTCCTGAACGTTCTTCAAGCGAACGCTGGTGACGTTGCGGGCGACGCCGTCCACCACGCCCAGAATCTCTTCCACCGCCACGTTCCAGATCACCTCGACCTTGGGGTGGGCGAACAGGCGGTCTTGCAGGATCTTCTCGGCGCGGAACTCGTCGCGACGGTGGACCACCGTGACCTTGGCGGCGAAGTTGGTGAGGAACAGCGCTTCCTCGACGGCCGTGTTGCCGCCGCCGACCACGACCACGTTCTTGCCGCGATAGAAGAAGCCGTCGCAGGTGGCGCAGGCGGAGACGCCGAAGCCCTGATAGGCCGCCTCGGACTCCAGACCCAGCCACTTGGCCTGGGCGCCCGTGGAGATGATGACCGTCTCGGCCAGGATTTCCTCGCCGCCGTCCAGCTTCAGCCGGAACGGGCGCTGCGACAGATCGGCGGAGACGACGATGTCGTGGATGACTTCCGTGCCGACGTGCAGGGCCTGGGCCTGCATCTGCTCCATCAGCCAAGGGCCCTGAATGGTCTCGGCGAAGCCGGGATAGTTCTCGACGTCGGTGGTGATGGTCAGCTGGCCGCCGGGCTGGAGACCGGCGATGACGACGGGGTTCAGCGAGGCGCGGGCGGCGTAGATGGCGGCGGTCCAGCCGGCGGGGCCGGAGCCGATGATGGCGACGCGGACGGTACGAGCTTGGGTCATGCGCCTATTTAGGGGCTGATTCCCGTTTGCGCGATGTTAGTCTCGCCGCAGATGAGGAGGAGACGGGGATGAGCAACAAGAAGGCGGCCTTCCTGCCGATCGGGATCGGAATGGGTCTGTCGATCGGGGTGGCCTTGGGCGTGGCGATGGACAACGTCGGCCTGGGGCTCGCCCTGGGCACGGCCATCGGATCGGGCCTCGGCGTGGCACTCATGGGCGCGGCGAACGCCAAGGCCAAGAAGGGCGACGGTTCGGACGGCGGCGCCGTCCCGCCGACGTCGGACACGTCAGGCTGCGCCGACTCCAGCGCGGACGGCGGCTGTGACAGTGGCGGCGGAGGGGGCGGCGACTAAAGGCCACTCCAAATTTTTTAGTGCACTTTCGTGCAGATTTTTGCGAGCGGTTCTTAGTTTTCCTCCTGACGCCAGCGGGTGGCTTGCACCACGGCTGCGTCAGAATCGGACGCAGAAGATTATCCTCTCTGTTGCGCTCATGCCGGCGAAAGCCGGGATGAGCGGCGTGAGCGGCTTACCGCGCTCGCATCGCCTCCAGCACGGCATGGGCCGCCCGGTCGGTTTCCGCCAGGGGGGCGTAGGTCCAGCGGTCCAGCGCGCCGTCGAAGGGACGGGTCGCGCCGTGGGATTGAAGATCCTCGTGCAGGCGGGCGAACTTGCCGGCGGGCTTCAGCGCGACCATGGGCAGGATGTGAACCGGCTTGCCGGTCGAGGCGGCCTCGGCGGCCATGTTGGCGCTGTCCTGCGTGACCAGCACATGGTCGGCGAAATGCAGGAAGCCGAACAGGGGGTTGTCGCCGGTTCCGTCCCAGATCCAGCCGGGCAGGCCCGACAGGCGTTCGGTCATCACCGCCTTGGCGGCGTCCGGCGTGCGGCGCGAGAAGGTCAGCATCAGCGAACCGCCTGAGGCCCGGACGGCGGCGGCGATCCGGTCGGCCAGGTCCGCCGCATGGGCCTGGGTCAGGTCGAAAGCCTTGGACCGGCCGCCGATCAGGACGGCGACGCGGGGATGGGGCAGGGGGGCGATCCGGTCGGCGAAGGCCGGCGCCGCCTGGGCGATCCGTTCCGGCGTGACGCGATGAGGGGAGCCGGTGATCTCGAAGACATTGTCGCCCGACAGGCCGTCATGGGCCGGGGCGACGATCAGGTCGTAGCGGTCGTTCGCCCAGCGCGGGTCCTGGGTCTGAACCACGAAGGTCTTGCCGCCGCTCCAGCGCTTGATGCGGGTCGAGAGGGGCAGGGTCGCCCGACCGGCGGCGATCCAGAGATCGGGCCAGGGCGCCGCGAGCGGGGCGGACGCCAGCATGGCCGGGGTCTTCAGCGCCGACGGCAGGCGGTCGAACAGCGGCCGCCAGCGGATCTGTTTGACCGTGATCTCGGCGGGGGTCAGGCGCTGGACGGCCTCGGCGAGGCCCAGGGCCTGGTTCTCGATACCCGCACGTCCGTCCGAGACAACCCAGATGGAGAGGCGATGGGGCGGCGGCTCCCCGGTCACGCGGGCGTCGCGTCGACCCAAGCCAACGCCTCGACCTTATTGCCGTCCGGATCGCGCAGGAAGGCGCCGTAGTAGCCGGGTGCGTATTCCAGACGAAAACCCGGCGCTCCTGCGTCGGCGCCCCCCGTTGCCAAGCCGGCAGCGTGAAAGGCGTCAACCGCCTGTCGGTTCTGGGCGGCGAAACAGACGTGGACGCCGTTGCCGGCCGAGGCGGGGGCGCCGTCGTGCGGAACCGAAGCCCAGAACTCAGGAAACCCACGGCCCCAGCTCACACCCAGCGCATGTTCCATGGTCCGGCCGACGCCCAGCGGCGCCAAGGCGGCGTCATAAAATGCAGCGGCCCGATGCAGATCAGAGACGCCGACCGAAACGTGCGACACTAGGCGCGGCGGCGTTTCGGCGGCGTTCGTCACGATCCTATTTCCACTCGACCTTCAGGATCTCATAGGCCTTGACCCCGCCGGGGGTGTTGACCTCGACCACGTCGCCGACCTCCTTGGAGATCATCGCGCGGGCGATCGGCGAGGCGATGGAGATCTTGCCCTTCTTCACATCGGCCTCGTGTTCGCCGACGATCTGATAGCAAGCCTCTTCTTCCGTGTCCTCGTCGACCACAGTGACGGTGGCGCCGAACTTGACCTGATTGCCCGACAGTTTCGACACGTCGATGACCTGGGCGCGGCTGATCTTGTCCTCGATCTCGGCGATCTGGCCTTCGATCCAGCCCTGACGCTCCTTGGCGGCGTGGTATTCGGCGTTTTCGGACAGGTCGCCGTGCTCGCGGGCCTCGGATATGGCCGCGATGACGGCCGGCCGCTCGACCGACTTCAATTGCTTCAGTTGATCGTCGAGGACACGGTAGCCCTCGCCCGTCATCGGCACTTTTTCCATTGGTGTCGTGATTTTTCTGGTTCGCCCGGAGACTGGAAAGACGCGAAATAGGCAGACAAAAGGCCGCGGGGCGGGCGCGGCCGGGCATAGACACTAGGGCTTATCGCGCCGCAATTCAAGGGCGCGCCTCCACGCCCGATCGAGATCAGGCGCGGGCGGGGGGTTTGGTCTTGCCGCTGCGGTGGGTGACGCTCTTGATGAGGCTGTAGGCCAGCCAGGCGACAGCGGCCAGGCCCATCAGCATGAACAGGCTCGACGCCACGGCGGCGCCGGCCGCCATGAAGGCCAGGATGAAGGCGACGGCCGCGACGAGTCCGGCCACGATCTGAATGGTTTGAAGGCGCATGAGACCTTAACGCCTTCATCCCCGTCGGGTTGCGCGGCGCATCCCCGCAACGCCGTCACGCATAGGTGTAGGGACCGCCCCGCTCCAGCGCCCGCTGATAGGCGGGGCGGGCGTGGATGCGTTGCAGGAAGGCGGCCAGGCGCGGCTTGGTCGCTATGTCGAAGGCCCGGTCCGCCCCGGCCTCGACCGGGAAACTCATCATGATGTCGGCGGCGGTGAACTGATCCCCGGCGAACCATTCGGACCGGCCCAGCTCGTCCTCCCAGAAGCCGATATGGGTGCGAAGCTGCGGATCGACGAAGCCGCTCTGGGCCTTGGCGGCGATTCCGTTGACGAGGGGTTTGAGCAGGGCGGGGGCGCGGCGGGGCAGCAGGCCGAACACCAGTTTCAGCAGCAGGGGCGGCATGGCCGACCCTTCCGCATAGTGCAGCCAATAGGTGAAGCGCCGCGCCTCTTCCGTGCCGGGAGGCGGGCGCAGCCGGCCCCGGCCGTGGGCGTCCAGCAGATATTCGACGACGGCGCCGGTCTCGGCGACCTTGATAGCCCCGTCCTCGATGACGGGGGACTTGCCCAGCGGATGGACGGCGATCAGTTCGGGCGGGGCCAGCCGGGTCTTGGCGTCGCGTTCGTAGCGCACGACCTCATAATCCAGCTCCAGCTCCTCCAGCAGCCAAAGGACGCGCTGGGACCGGCTGTCGTTCAGATGGTGGACCTTGATCATCGGGCGGCTCCTGATGCGGCGGAACGGACTATTCCGCCTCACCGTCGGGGAAGTCCAGACCTATCGCGGGGACCGGCCGCTCCATCGCGATCGCGGCCGGGGGCGCGGCTCGGACGTCGTCTGATCCTGGGTCTGACCCGCCTTCTGACGGCGGTTGCGCCAGACCTCCAGCGCCAGTGTGGCCAGGGCCAGTTTGCTGGCGTGACGTCCGGCCAGACGACGGCCGCCGCGCGACAGCAGCAGGCTGCCGACCAGGGGGACGATGGAGTTCAGACGCGGCATGGAAGCCTCCTTTGTTTCCGGCTCAACGCGCGGCGGCGCCGGCGTTTCCACCTGCGACGACATGGGCTGACGACGGGCGATAGAAGGTTTGACGCGCGCGCGGACGAAACCGGTGCTAGCCGTGGCGTATGCGCTCTTCCCGACTCGCCGCCTTCTTCACCTCGCTCAGCTTCGCTGTGATCGCCGCCCTGGTCGCCGGGGTGGTCGTGGGCGCCTTGGCGCAAGGCGCCGACGCGCCCCTGCTGACCGGAGGGTTGGGCGTGATCGAGAGCCTGGGCCAAGTCTGGCTGAACGCCCTTCGAATGACCGTCATCCCACTGGTCTTCAGCCTTCTGGTGACGGGGATCGTCTCCATCGCCGATGCGGCGGCGACGGGGCGGATCGCGGCGCGGGCCCTCATGGTGTTCGGCGTCCTGCTGGTCGGGGCGACGGTTTACGCCATCCTGGCGGGCCTGGGGCTGCTGGCCCTGTGGCCCATTGACCCTGAGGCGGGCCGCGCCCTGCTGGCCGGGGTCTCCCCCGACGTGGCCCAGACGGTGGGCGAGGCGGCCCGGACCGACGGGTTCCGCGCCTTCCTGGCCAGTCTGGCGCCGGCCAATCTGATCAAGGCGGCGGCCGACGACGGGGTTCTGGCGGTCGTGGTCTTCGCCGTGGCCTTCGGCTTCGCCGCGACCCGGATCAAGCCCGAGCTGCGCCGCCCCCTGGCCGGCTTCTTCGAGGCGGTGGCCGAGACCCTGGTGGTGATCGTGCACTGGGTGCTGCTGGCCGCGCCTTTCGGGGTCTTCGCCCTGGCGCTCGGCGTGGGCTTGCGGGCCGGCCTGGGGGTGGCGGGCACTCTGGCCCACTATGTCGCCGTCGTCTGCCTGAGCCAGATCGGCCTGATCCTGATCCTCTATGTCGTGGCGACTTTGTGGGGGCGGATGTCGCTGGGCCGGTTCGCCCGCGCCGTGGCCCCGGCCCAGGTGGTGGCCGTCTCGACCCAGTCGTCGCTGGCCAGCCTGCCGGTGATGATCGAGCGGGCGCGCGACTGGCTGGGCGTGCCCCAGACCTCGGCCGGTCTGGTCCTGCCCCTGGCGGTGGCGGTGTTCCGCATCACCAGCCCGGTCGCCAATCTGGCCGTCTGCCTCTATGTGGCCCAGCTGAACGGGGTGGAGCTGAGCCTGTCCGCCCTGGTCGCCGGCGGACTGACGGCCATCGCCGTCTCGATCGCCTCGGTCGGCCTGCCGGGTCAGGTCAGCTTCTTCGCCGCCATCGGCCCCATCTGTCTGGCCATGGGCCTGCCGCTCGGCGTCCTGCCCCTGCTTCTGGCGGTCGAGGTCATCCCCGACATCTTCCGCACTGTCGGCAACGTCACCGCCGACCTGGCCGCGACGCGGATCGTGGCCGGCGAAGATGGGGCGGGGGAGGACGCCGCGCCGGAGACCGACCCGGCGTCCTGACGCCGGTCAGGCGTAGTCCTGGATCGCCTTCACATCCAGGTCGCCGGCCTTGATGGCGCCGATGGCTTGGGCGGCGGCTAGGGCGCCGGCGGTGGTGGTGTAGTAGGGGATCTTCATCATCAGGGCGGTGCGGCGCAGCGAGAAACTGTCCTGCAGCGACTGTTTGCCTGAGGTGGTGTTGAAGACCAGCTGGACCTCGCCGTTCTTCATGGCGTCGACGATGTGGGGGCGGCCCTCCAGCACCTTCTTGACCAGGCCGACCTCGATCCCCTGGGCGGCCAGATAGTCGCGGGTGCCGCCGGTGGCGATGATGGAGAAGCCCTGGGCCAGCAGGGTCTTCACCGCCTCGACGATGAAGGGCTTGTCGTCCTCCTTGACCGAGACGAAGGCGCAGCCGGAGGTCGGCAGATGGGTGCCGCCGCCGATCTGGGACTTGGCGAAGGCGCGGGCGAAGGCGGGGGCCATGTCGGCCTCGCCCTCGCGCTTCCAGTCCAGGCCCATGACCTCGCCGGTCGAGCGCATTTCCGGGCCCAGAATGGTGTCCACCCCGGCGAAACGGGCGAAGGGGAAGACGGCTTCCTTGACCGCGATGTGGTCATAGGGGGCGTCGGTCAGGCCGAAGGAGGCCAGGGGCACGCCCGCCATGACCTTGGCGGCGATCGAGGCGATGGGCCGGCCGATGGTCTTGGCCACGAAGGGGGCCGTGCGGCTGGCGCGCGGATTGACCTCCAGCACGAAGATGCGCGGGTTCTCGCCGTGCGGCTCTTCAATCGCGAACTGGACGTTCATCAGGCCGCGCACCTTCAGGGCCTTGGCCATTTCGGTGGTCTGGCGCTTCAGCTCGGCCACCGTCTCGGGGCGCAGGGACCAGGGCGGCATGGAGCAGGCGCTGTCGCCCGAGTGGACGCCGGCTTCTTCGATATGCTCCAGCACCCCGGCGACGAAGACGGTCTCGTCGTCGCACAGGGCGTCCACGTCCACCTCGGTGGCGCGGTTCAGATAGTGGTCGATCAGGACGGGATCGTCGCCTGAGACGCGCATGGCCTCGTGGACGTAGCGGTCCAGCTGCTCGCGGTCGTGGACGATCATCATGCCTCGGCCGCCGAGCACATAGGAGGGGCGCAGGACGACGGGATAGCCGACGTCCTCGGCCTTTTGCGCGGCCTCTTCGGCGCTGCGGGCCAGGGCGTTGGGGGGCTGACGCAGGCCGATGGCCTCCAGCATCTGCTGGAAGCGCTCGCGGTCCTCGGCCAGGTCGATCGAGTCGACGCTGGTGCCCAGGACGGGGATGTCGTCCTCCTGAAGCGCATGGGCCAGTTTCAGCGGGGTCTGGCCCCCGAACTGGACGACGACGCCGATCAGATCGCCCTTGGACCGTTCGACCTCGATCAGCTCCAGCACGTCCTCGGCCGTCAGGGGCTCGAAATACAGGCGGTCGGAGGTGTCGTAGTCGGTCGAGACGGTCTCGGGGTTGCAGTTGACCATGATCGACTCGACGCCGATGTCGTCGAAGGCGAAGGCCGCGTGGCAGCAGCAGTAGTCGAACTCGATCCCCTGGCCGATCCGGTTCGGGCCGCCGCCCAGGATGACGGCCTTCTTCCTGTCCGACGGCTCGGCCTCGCACTCGGGGACCTGACCCAGGGCGCCGGTCTCATAGGTCGAATACATATAGGCGGTGGCGCTGGCGAACTCGGCCGCGCAGGTGTCGATCCGCTTGAAGACGGGGCGGACGTTCAGGCCTTGACGGGCGGCGCGGACCTCTTTCTCGGTCTTGCCGGTCAGGGCGGCCAGACGGGCGTCGGAGAAGCCCTTGGCCTTCAGGCGGCGGAACTCGGTCGGGTCGGTGGGCAGGCCCTTGATGCGGACATGGCCTTCCTCGCGCACGATGTCGGCGATCTGGCGCAGGAACCAGGGCTCGTAGGAACAGGCGGCTTGGACCTCTTCCACCGTCAGGCCGTGGCGGAAGGCCTGGGCGATGACGCGGATGCGGTCGGGCGTCGGAACGCCCAGGGCGCGGACCACGGCGGCGCGGGCGGCGCCGGCGTCCTCGACATCGGCGACGCCGTCGATCTCGATCTCGTCGAAGCCGGACAGGCCGGTCTCAAGCCCGCGCAGGGCCTTCTGCATCGATTCCTGGAAGGTGCGGCCGATGGCCATGACCTCGCCCACCGACTTCATCGAGGTGCCCAAGAGGGGCTCGGACCCCGGATATTTCTCGAAGGCGAAGCGCGGGATCTTGGTGACCACATAGTCGATCGACGGCTCGAAGCTGGCCGGGGTGACCTGGGTGATGTCGTTCTGCAGCTCGTCCAGGGTGTAGCCGACGGCCAGACGCGCGGCGACCTTGGCGATGGGGAAGCCGGTGGCCTTGGACGCCAGGGCCGAGGAGCGCGACACGCGCGGGTTCATCTCGATCACGACCATGCGGCCGTCCTTGGGATTGATCGCCCACTGGACGTTCGACCCGCCCGTCTCGACCCCGATCTCGCGGAGCACATTGATCGAGCCGGTCCGCATCCGCTGATATTCCTTGTCGGTCAGCGTCAGCGCAGGGGCGACGGTGACGGAGTCGCCGGTATGGACGCCCATCGGATCGACGTTCTCGATCGAGCAGATGATGATGCAGTTGTCCGCCGTGTCGCGGACGACCTCCATCTCATATTCCTTCCAGCCCAGCACCGATTCCTCGATCAGCACCTCGGTGGTCGGCGACAGGTCCAGGCCGCGCAGGACGATCTCCTCGAACTCCTCGCGGTTGAAGGCGATGCCGCCGCCGGTGCCGGCCAGGGTGAAGGAGGGACGAATGACGGCGGGCAGGCCGACGTACTCCAGCCCTTCCAGCGCCTCTTCCATCGAATGGGCGGCCTTGGAGCGGGGCGATTCCAGACCCAGCTTGTCCATGGCGTCGCGGAACTTCTGGCGATCCTCGGCCTTGTCGATGACCTCGGCCTTGGCGCCGATCATCTCGACCCCGTATTTCTTCAGCACGCCCGAGGCGTCCAGGGCCAGGGCGGTGTTCAGCGCGGTCTGGCCGCCCATGGTGGGCAGAAGGGCGTCGGGGCGTTCCTTGGCGATGATCTTCTCGACCATCTGCGGGGTGATCGGCTCGATATAGGTGGCGTCGGCCACCTCCGGGTCGGTCATGATGGTGGCGGGGTTGGAGTTGACCAGTATGACCCGGTACCCCTCGGCCTTCAGCGCCTTGCACGCCTGGACGCCCGAATAGTCGAACTCGCACGCCTGACCGATGACGATGGGGCCGGCGCCGATGATCAGGATCGACTGGATGTCTGTGCGTTTGGGCATGGGGAGGGCCTCTTCTTTTTGTTCTAGTGGGTCACGACCGCGCATTCCCAGCCGTCGTACTCCAGCTGGAAGGCCGCGGCCCAGGTCTGCATCATGGCCGAGACGGGCGCAAAGCTCGCCGCATCGACCGCCATGGTGGTCTCGAGAATCGTCATGTCGCCCTCGCCGCGCGCAATGAAGCCGGCGCGCCGCGCCACCTCGCACAGATCGCCGTGGGCGTCCTCGTCGCCGAGGAAGAAGAACAGCGTATGGCGCGGCGTCACGCCGCTGTCGCCCTGTTCGGCCAGCGCCGCACGCACCATGGCGTCGCGTTCGTCATGACTGATGTCCGAGGCGTGCACGGGGCGAGGGGATCCTTGGTTCTTTGCGCGCGCGTAGCCGCCGCAGGGCGTCGCCATGCGGAGCTTGCGTCGGGTTGTCGGTTAAGCGGCCCGTTTAGAGAGGGAGGGGCAGGGGGGCAAGAGCTTATGCGTCGCCGATCGCCGCAATCCAGTCGGGCAGTTCGCTGATGCGCGAGAGCGAGACATAGCGCGGCTCGTTCACCGGGGCGTCGGCCAGTTCGTGGGCCCAGGTGACGTGGTAGGGGATGTGGACGCCGAAGGCGCCGGCGGCGATGGCGGGCAGGACGTCGGACTTCATCGAATTGCCGGCCATGACGGCTTCGGCCGGGCCTGTGCCGTGTCGGGTGAAGACCCGTTCATAGGTGGCCCGGTCCTTTTCCGAGACGATCTCGACCGCCGCGAACCGGTCGCCCAGGCCCGAGGCGGCCAGCTTGCGTTCCTGGTCCAAGAGGTCGCCCTTGGTGATCAGGACCAGGCGGTAGTGTTCGGCCAGTTCGGCGACAACCTCGTCCACCCCGGGCAGGGTCTCGACCGGGTGGGCCAGCATTTCGCGGCCGGCGGCCAGGATTTCGCGCACCACCTCGGGCGGGGCGCCGCCGTCGCACAGCTCCATGGCCGTCTCGATCATCGACAGGGTGAAGCCCTTCACCCCATAGCCGTAGAGGCGCAGATTGCGCTGTTCTGTCTCGGCCAGGCGCGCCTCGATCGTCTCGGCGTCGCCGTGGTCGTCCAGCAGGTCGACGAAGCGGGCGTGGGTCAGACGAAAGATCGTCTCATTGTGCCAGAGGGTGTCGTCGGCATCGAGGCCGACCGTGGTGATGCTCATGACGCGCCCCTATCATGAGCCGCGTCGGCATGGGAGATGAAGATGAGCGGATCGGCGGTGGTGATCGGCGCCTCGGGCGGGATCGGGCGGGCCCTGACGCAGCGTCTCGTCGCCGAGGGCGGGTTCGAGGCCGTCTGGGCGGTGTCGCGTTCGGCGGCGGCGGTTCCCGGCACCCAGGCCCTGGCGGCCGATCTGGAGGACGAGGACAGTCTGGCCCAGGCGGCGGCGCGGATCGCGCAAGGCGCCGCGCCGACCCTGGTGCTGGTCGCGACCGGCGTCCTGCACGACGGTTTCCAGCCCGAGCGGTCCCTGCGTCAGCTTGAGGCCGAGCATCTGCTCAGGGACTATCGGATCAATACGGTCGGGCCGGCGCTTGTGGCCAAACATTTCCTGCCCCTGCTGCCGCGCGACCGGCGGGCGGTGTTCGCGGCCCTGTCGGCGCGGGTCGGTTCGATCGGGGACAATCGGCTGGGCGGCTGGTACGCCTATCGCGCGTCCAAGGCGGCGCTGAACATGATCCTGCGCAATCTGGCGATCGAGACGGCGCGGACCCACCCCCTGGCGGTGGTCGCCGGGCTTCATCCCGGCACGGTGGACACGGGGCTGAGCGCGCCGTTTCAGAAGGGGGTGGGGGAGGGACGGCTGTTCAGCCCGGATCATTCGGCCGAACGGCTGCTGGCGGTGGCGGCGGGGTTGACGCCGGGGGACAGCGGCGGGGTCTTCGCCTGGGACGGGGCGCGGATTCCGGAATGAGGACGGCGAAGTTCAGGCCGTCAGCTCAGCAGCATTTGAAGCCGCCGGCGCCGCCAAAACGGCGCTGCTCGTGCAGGCGGAAGAAGGCGATCTTGTCCAGAGGCGGCTGGTCGGGGTGGGTCGCGGTCGCATGCCGGACATAGGCCTCATAGTCCGGCTGGCCGATCATGGCGCCGGCCGTGCGCCGGACGCCGCGACCCCACCGAACGGCGGCGTCGCGGCACAGGCACAGCAGATCGTCCTGGCCCGAGGGATCAGGCACGGGCGACGTCCGCCGCATCGTCGGCCGGGGTCAGATCGTGCGCCTCGGGATATTCGCGCACGGTCGGGCGGCTGTTCAGATAGGCCTTGCGACAGGCCAGGACGCCATAGATCACCATGGTGACGACCACGAACAGGAAGCCCGCCGTCAGGGCGGAGTTGACGTAGTCGTTGACGATGATCCGGTGCATGTCGCCGGCGGTCTTGGCCGGGGCCAGCAGTTCGCCGGCGCCCAGGGCCTCCTGATACTTCCGGGCGTGGGCCAAAAAGCCGATGCGGACGTCCGGGTGGAACAGCTTCTGGAAGCCGGCCGTCAGGGTGCAGATCAGCAGCCAGGTCGCCGGGACCACCATGACCCAGGCGAACTTCTCGCGCTTCATCTTGAACAGGACGACCGTGCCCAGGATCAGGGCGACGGCGGCCAGCATCTGATTGGCGATGCCGAACAGGGGCCACAGGCTGTTGATGCCCCCCAGCGGATCGACGACGCCGGTGTAGAGGAAATAGCCCCACAGGCCGACGGTCAGGGCGGTGGCCACGACATTGGCGCCCCAGGACTTGGTCTCGCGCATCCTGGGCACGGCGACGCCCAGCAGGTCCTGGATCATGAAGCGGCAGACGCGGGTGCCGGCGTCGACCGTGGTCAGGATGAACAGGGCCTCGAACAGGATGGCGAAATGGTACCAGAAGGCCATCATGGCCTTGCCGCCGATCACGCCCGACAGGATGTGGGCCATGCCGACCGCCAGGGTGGGGGCGCCGCCCGCGCGCGACAGGATCGAATGCTCGCCCACGTCCCGGGCCAGTTGCTCCAACTCCCCGGGGGTGATGTGGAAGCCCCACTGGGCCACGGCGGCGGCGGCCGAGGCCGCGTCCTTGCCGATGACGGCGACCGGGCTGTTCATGGCGAAATAGACCGCCGGGTCCAGAACCGTGGCGGCGATCAGGGCCATCACGGCGACGAAGCTTTCGCACAGCATGGCGCCGTAGCCGATCATCGGGATCTGGGCTTCGTTCTCCAGCAGCTTGGGCGTGGTGCCCGACGAGATCAGGGCGTGGAAGCCCGAAACCGCGCCGCAGGCGATGGTGATGAACAGGAAGGGGAACAGGGCGCCGGCGAAGACCGGGCCGGTGCCGTCGATGAAGGGGGTGATCGCGGGCATCTGCAGGTGCGGACGCACGATCAGTATGCCGATGGCCAGGGCGACGATGGCTCCGATCTTCAGGAAGGTCGACAGATAGTCGCGCGGCGCCAGCAGCAGCCAGACCGGGATGACCGAGGCGATGAAGCCGTAGACCATCATCAGTATGGCCAGGGTCGGGCCCGTCAGGGTGAAGGCCGGGCCCCAGAACGGGTCAGCCGCCACATGGCCGCCGCCGATGATGGCCAGGATCAGCAGGACCACGCCGATGACCGACACCTCGCCCACGCGGCCCGGCCGCAGGAAGCGGGTGTAAAGGCCCATGAAGATGGCGATGGGGATGGTGGCGGCGACGGTGAAGGTTCCCCACGGGCTCTCGGCCAGGGCCTTGACCACCACCAGGGCCAGGACGGCCAGGATGATGACCATGATCATCAGCACGCCCACCTGGGCGATGACGCCGGGGATATTGCCCATTTCGGTGCGGATCATGTCGCCCAGGGACTTGCCGTCGCGCCGGGTGGACATGAACAGGACCATCATGTCCTGCACCGCTCCCGCCAGCACGGCGCCGACCAGGATCCACAGCACGCCGGGCAGATAGCCCATCTGAGCGGCCAGCACCGGCCCGACGAGAGGCCCCGCGCCGGCGATGGCGGCGAAGTGGTGGCCGAACAGGACGTTTCGGGGCGTCGGCACATAATCCAGGCCGTCGTCGCGCCGCACCGCCGGGGTCGGGCGCGAGGGCTGCAACTGCATGACCTTGCCGGCCAGGTAGCGACTGTAGAAGCGGTAGGCGATCGCATAGGTGCAGACGGCGGCGACCACCATCCAGACCGCGCTGACGCTTTCGCCCTGGTGCAGGGCGATGACGCCCAACGAGACGGCCCCCAGGATCGCGATGACCCCAAATACCAGAGGGGTTCCAAATTTGCCCACGACCTACTCCTACTCGACCGGACGACTGACGATTTCGCGTCCTGTTTGCACGATAGGCCCGCCGAAGGCCAATCGACTAAAGTCGTAGGCAGGGCCCGGCGTTCCGGCGCGCGATCCGTTCGCGCGGCTTCGAAACTTGGATACACGCCCCCCCGTGCAATCCGCCAAATCTATTGCTAAGCGCATCGGATGATCGCTCGCCTTCGCCCCGTCCCGTTCGACCTCGGTCCCGTCCATTTCGTCGGCATCGGCGGCATAGGCATGAGCGGCATCGCCGAGATCATGCTGAAGATCGGCTATTCGGTTCAGGGCTCGGACGCCAAGGCCAGCGCCAACACCGAACGGCTGGAGAAGCTGGGGGCCAAGATCTTCATCGGCCACGACGCCGCCCATGTCGGCGAGGGCGTCTCGGCCGTGGTCTATTCGACGGCGGTCAAGGCCGACAATCCCGAGATGAAGGCCGCGCGCGAGCGTCGCATCCCCCTGGTGCGCCGGGCCGAGATGCTGGCCGAGCTGATGCGGCTGCAGTTCTCCATCGCGGTCGGGGGCACCCACGGCAAGACGACGACGACCTCCATGGTCGCGGCCCTGCTGGACGCGGCCGGTCTGGACCCGACGGTGGTCAACGGCGGCATCATCAACGCCTATGGCACCAACGCCAAGGTCGGGGACGGCGACTGGATCGTGGTCGAGGCGGACGAGAGCGACGGCAGCTTCCTGCGCCTGAAATCGACCGTCGCCATCGTGACCAATATCGACCCGGAACACCTGGACCACTACGGCGACTTCGACGCGGTGCGGAAGGCCTTCGTCGATTTCGTCGAGAACATCCCCTTCTACGGTTTCGCCGCCGTCTGCCTGGATCATCCCGAGGTGCAGAAGCTGGTCGCCTCGATCGATAACCGGCGGCTCGTGACCTATGGGACCAATCCCCAGGCCATGGTGCGGGCCGAGGGTTGCCAGATGGGGCCGGACGGCGCCCGGTTCGACGTGGTGATCCAGAACGGCGAAACGCACCGAATCGACAATCTGCACCTGCCGATGGCGGGCTGGCACAATGTCTCCAACGCCCTGGCCGCCATCGCCGTGGCGCGCGAGCTGGACGTATCCGACGAGGCGATCCGCGAGGGCCTGGCCGGGTTCGGCGGCGTCAAGCGTCGTTTCACGACGACGGGCGTGGTGAACGGGGTCCGGATCGTCGACGACTATGGCCACCACCCGGTCGAGATCGCCGCCGTGCTGAAGGCGGCCCGTCAGGTGAGCGAGGGCCGGGTCATCGCCGTGGTCCAGCCGCACCGCTACACCCGTCTGCGCGACCTGATGGACGACTTCTCGACCAGTTTCTCGGACGCCGACAGCGTGATCGTCGCCGACGTCTATCCGGCCGGCGAACAGCCGATCGAGGGGGTGGACAAACACGCCCTGACCGACGGAATCCGTCGCTACGGCCACCGCCATGTCCAGGCGCTGGAGAACGCCGCCGTCCTGCCGCGCCTGATCAAGGAAGAGGCCCGGTCGGGCGACGTGGTCGTGCTGCTGGGCGCCGGCGACATCACCAGCTGGGCCTATGGCCTGCCGGCGCAGCTGGAGGCGCTGGGCTGACGCCCGGCTTGTCCGGCGGGGTCTGGAAAGTATATACTTCGGCGTGACGGTATATCCTTGGAGGATGCCATGGCCCTTTATGTGAAGGACCCCGAAGTCGATCGGATGGCCGAACGCCTCAGCCGCATCGGAGGCATCAGCAAGACTGAGGTGGTGCGTCGCGCCCTGCGTCGTCAGTTGGAGGAGGTTGAGACGCCGTCCGACTTTGTCGAGCGCGGCCTCGCCTTTACCCGCGCTCTAATCGCTCGGGGCGACCCCGCCGAGGGCCAGCCGGTGGACAAGGCTTGGGTCGACAGCCTCTATGAGGACGACTGATGTTCGTGGACGCTTCGGCGCTTACGGCCATCCTGACCGAAGAGGACGACGCGCGGTTCCTCTATGCGCGCCTTGAAACCTATCCGGTTCGGACGACGTCGCCCATGGCCGTCTGGGAGGCGGTCCTCGCGGTCGCGCGTCGGCTCAAACTGGACATCACCGACAGCGAAGCCGCCGTTGAGGCGTTCTTGAAAACCTTCAATATCGAGGTGGTCGCCATTCCCGCCGAGGCGCGGCGCGAGGCGATCCGCGCTCACGCCCGGTACGGCAAGGGCCGTCACCCGGCGGCATTGAACTTCGGCGACTGTTTCGCCTATGCCTGCGCCCGCCACGCGCGATCGCCCCTGCTGTACAAGGGCGACGACTTTTCCCGGACCGACATCGAAGCCGCATGACCGAGATCCCCCTTCCCCCCGTTCGCGGCAAGCTGCTGCGGGATGAGCCGCTCGGCCCCTACACCTGGTTCCGCGTCGGCGGCGCGGCCGAGGCCCTGTTCATTCCGGCCGACGCCGAGGACCTGGCTGATTTTCTCAAGGCGCTGGATCCGGCCGTGCCTGTGACGGTTCTGGGCGTGGGGTCCAACGTCATCGTCCGCGACGGCGGGGTCGAGGGGGTGGTCATCCGCCTGGCGGGGCGTCCCTGGGCCCAGGTGACGACGGACGGCGACACGATCACGGCCGGCGCCGGGGCGCTGGACTCCATGGTGGCCAAGGCCGGCGCCAAGGCCGGGATCGCCGGGCTGGAATTCTACGCCGGCATTCCGGGTACGGTCGGCGGCGCCCTGACCATGAACGCCGGCTGCTATGGCTCGGAGACCAAGGATGTGCTGGTCTCGGCCTGGGGGCTGAACCGCAAGGGCGAGCGGGTCGATTACGCCCTGGCCGATTTCGGCTACACCTATCGCCATTCGCGGGCGCCGGCCGAGATCCTCTGGGTCGAGGCCGTCTATCGCGGAACGCCGGACGCGCCCGAGGCGGTGCAGGCCCGGATCGACGAGATCACCAGCCGCCGCGAAACCACCCAGCCGATCCGCGAAAAGACCGGGGGATCGACCTTCAAGAACCCGCCCGGTCACTCGTCCTGGAAGCTGGTGGACGAGGCGGGCTGGCGCGGCAAGCTGCACGTGGAGACCGGGGGAGGGGCCATGTTCAGCGAGCTGCACTCCAACTTCATGATCAACCCCGGCGAGGCGACGGCGGCCGACATCGAGGGCCTGGGCGAGGCGGTGCGGGCGGACGTCCTGAAGAAGACCGGCGTTCAGCTGGAGTGGGAGATCAAGCGGATCGGGCGTCGCCTCTGATCACCGGCGTTTGACGCACAAATTTCACCTCGCGCGGGCGACAAGGTTGACGGCCTGTTAAACATCTCGGCCGCAATCGGAGAGCCCATGACCCGCGCATTCGAAGACCTTCATGTCGCCGTCCTGATGGGCGGCCTGTCCGCCGAGCGGGAGGTGTCCCTGACCTCCGGCGAACAGTGCGCCCAGGCGCTGGAGCGGCAGGGGGTGCGCGTCAGCCGCGTGGATGCGGGGCGCGATCTGGCGAACGTCTTGTCGGGCCTGATCAAGCCGGACGTGGTGCTGAACTGCCTGCACGGCGCCTGGGGCGAGGACGGCTGCGTCCAGGGGGTGCTGGAGACCCTGCGGATACCTTACAGCCATTCCGGCGTCCTGGCCTCGGCCCTGGCCATGGACAAGAATAAGTCCAAGGCGGTGTTGAAGGCGGCGGGCGTCAAGGCGCCCGGCGGCGGTCTGTATGACCGGCATGAGGTGGCGGCGCGCCACGTCATCGAACCGCCCTATGTGGTCAAGCCGAACGCCGAGGGCTCGTCCGTCGGGGTCTATCTGGTGCGCGAAGGCGATGCGCCCGTCGCCGAGGTGGGCGAGCCCGGCTGGGCCTATGGCGAACAGGTGATGGTCGAGCCCTATATCGCCGGCAAGGAGCTGGCCGTCGCCGTGATCGGCTATGCGGACGGACCGCGCGCCCTGACCGTGACCGACATCACCCCGACCAAGGGCTTCTATGACTACGAGGCCAAATATGCGCCGGGCGGTTCGGTTCACGTCCTGCCCGCCGTCCTGCCGCCAGCCGTTTTCGAGGCCGCGCTGCGCCAGGCCGAGGCGGCGCATGTCGCCATGGGTTGCAAAGGCGTGTCCAGAAGCGACTTCCGTTATGACGATGTTAAGGACGATCTGGTTCTGCTGGAGGTCAACACTCAGCCGGGCATGACGCCGACCTCGCTCGTCCCCGAGCAGGCCGCCCATGTCGGAATGAGCTACGAAGACCTGGTTCGGTGGATGGTGGAGGACGCCTCATGCCCGCGGTAGTTCGCGGCGGTCGGCGACAGAGTGCGGTTTCCTCGCGTGGCGCAGCCCCCAAGAAGGGAGGGCGTTCGCGCGGCGGGGCGCCCAAGCCTGCGTCCGCCATTCCCGGCAAGATGGCCGCCATCGGCCGTATTGATGTGTCGCCCCGCACCGTCATGATCGCGCTCAGCGCCGGCGCCCTGCTGGTGGTCGGGGTTCTGGCGACCGGCGCGCGGGCCGAGCGGATCGGCCAGTCCCTTTCCCGCGGGATCGACGGGGTGACGGCCGGCATGGGCCTGTCGCTGAAGCGGGTCCACATCACCGGCGCCTCGGCCGAGGCCGAGCCGGCCATTCAGCAGGCCCTGGGTCTTTATTCAGGCCAGCCGATCACCAGTCTGGATCTGGACGCCATTCGCGACCGGGTGCAGGGCGTGGGCTGGGTCAAATCCGCGCGCGTCGTGCGCCTGTTGCCCGACACCCTGATCATCGAGGTCAAGGAGCACGACCGCCTCGCCGTCTGGCAGGAGGCCGGTCAGATCAAGGTCATCGACACACGGGGGCAGGTGATCAAGGGCGCCGACGCGCGTCGCTATCCCACCCTGCCGCTGGTCGTGGGCAAGGGCGCCGATCAGGCCGCCGCCGAAATCCTGCCTCTGCTGGCCCAGCGTCCGCGCCTGATGAGCCGGGTGGATGCAGTGGTGCGGGTGGACGAACGCCGCTGGGATCTGCGCCTGAAGGACGGCAGCCTGATCCAGCTGCCGGCCACGGAACAGGAGGCGGCCCTGATCCGCCTCGATGCGCTGGATCAGCGCGAACGCCTGCTCGACCTGGGCTTCGCCCGGGTCGATCTGAGAACGCCGGACGAAATTGCGGTGCGCCCCGCCGCCGACGCTTAACAGGGACCAGTGGAGAGTATGGCGGGAATGCAGCGTGGATCGGCGAACGACCAGGGCCGGGTGATGGACCCCCGCGCCGGCCGCGCGCCGGTGATCGCCGCCCTGGACATCGGTCAGTCCAAGGTCTCGTGTTTCATCATGAAGCCGGACGGCGTGCGCCACGCCGACCGCACCATTCGCGTCGCCGGGGCCAGCCACGTCCAGTCCAAGGGGGTGAAGGGCGGGGCCATCATCAACATGGATGAGGCGGCCCAGGCCATCGGCCACGCCGTCGAGCGGGCCGAGCGCGCGGCCCAGAGCCCGGTCTCGGGCGTGGTCGTCACCACCGCCATCGGCCAGATGGCCAGCCACAGGGTCCAGGCCCGGGTGTCCCTGGGCGCCAATCCCGTCGGCGACGCCGATCTGGCCCGCGCCATCGGCATGGCCCTGGCCCAGATCCGTCTGCCTAACCGCCGGCCGATCCACGTCCTGCCCATCGCCTGGTCGGTGGACGGGGCCCGGGGGGTTCACGATCCGCGCGCCATGCGCGGCGGCTCCCTAGGGCTGGACCTGCTGGTCGTCTCCATGGCCGAGAATGTGTTCACGACTCTCAGCCACTGTCTGGAACTGGCGCATCTGGATCTCCAGGGGGTGGCCGCTGCCCCCGTCGTTTCGTCGCTCGCCGCCTTGGAAGAGGACGAGATGGACCTGGGCGCCGTCTGTATCGACATGGGCGGCGGCTCGACCAGCGCCGCCGTCTGGGGCGGGCGATCACTGTTGCATGTCGAAAGCCTGAACGTCGGCGGAGACCATGTGACCTCCGACATCGCGCGGGGTCTGTCCACGTCCAAGGCGGGCGCCGAGCGGCTGAAGACCCTGCACGGTTCGGCCATGGCCAGCGCCAATGAGGACCGCGAAATGCTGGAGGCGCCGCCGCGCGGCGAAGACGCCTCGGCCGGCCCGGTCATTGTGCCGCGCGCCATGCTGAAGACCGTGATCGCCCCGCGCGTGGAAGAGACGCTGGAACTGCTGCGCGACCGGCTGAAGGCGGCGGGGGGCGGCCTTGAGCCCGGCGCCGGCCTGGTCCTGACCGGCGGCGCCAGCCAGCTGAACGGCGTGCGCGAACTGGCCGTGCGCGTCTTCGACCGCCCCGTCCGCCTTGGAAAACCCCAACGGGCGCCACATTTGGCCGACGCCGCGTCAGGACCGGCCTTCTGCGCCACCGCCGGGGTGCTGTTGCGGGCGGCCTATGGGCCCCGCGAGGCGGTGTCCGCCAGGAAGCTGATGGCGCGCCAGATCACCGCTGCGGATGCGCCCAAGGTGCACCGCGGCAATGTGGTGGGGCGTGTGGCGGGGTGGCTGCGGGATAATCTGTAAGATAATCCTGCTTTTCGGCCGTCAGCCCAAACTCGGCGCTTGATGCAGCCGAGACCAAGCTTGGTTGGTGCCTCTAGCAACCTTCTTGCCCCGATTTCGGCGCTGCGATCAATCTCGGGCTGCTTTATAGATATCTTTCACATTTCGCGGATTTATTAACCGATATATCGTCGGGTTTTGGTAATACAAGCCGAAAACTTGCATATATCCAAAAAATTATTCCCCAATTCAGCAAAATTCGAAGGTTTTGAGCCTCATTTGCTGCGGAGCTGAAGGTGAAATTGTGGCTTTGCCGCTACATATGGACGGCAAGACGTTCGGAATGTGTTCGAAATGATGGATACCTGCCGCCATCTTGTTACAAACCCTTCACGTTCGTGGCGGCCCATCGCCGCCCGATTTTTCATGGGGCTGTTCATTCAATGAGATCCACTCGTAAAATCCTGTTTGGCACGACAATTTTGGCGGGCGTCCTGGCTGCGGCCGCCCCGTCTTTCGCCCAAACGCAGAGCTCGACACCCGCCTCATCGGAATCGACGACGGATGTCGAAGAAATCGTCGTCACCGGGTCTCGCATTCGTCGTGACCCCACGACGGCTCCTACGCCCCTAATTCAGGTGTCGCGAGAGGCCCTTCTGGAGACGGGTCAGACGACGGTGATCGACTATCTGGCCACCATTCCGGCCCTGTCGAATTCGCAGGTTCCTTCCGATACAACGGGTAATGCGCTGGGAGCGTTGGGGCTTTCGCTTCCGAACCTGCGCAGCTTGGGCGCTGGCCGGACCCTGACCCTGGTGGACGGTCGCCGGCACGTCGGATCTCAGACCGGTTCGCTGGCGGTTGACGTTGATACGATCCCTCGTCTTCTGATCCAGAACATTGAAATCGTGACCGGCGGCGCGTCTTCGGTTTACGGCGCCGACGCTGTTTCGGGTGTCCTGAACTTCGTCCTCCGCAAGGATTTCGAAGGGCTCGAGGTCGATGGCAACTACGGCATCATAAACAAGGGGGGGGATGAAACCACCAAGAGGATTTCGATCCTCGGCGGCGTCAATCTGCTGGACGACCGGCTCAATGTGTACGGCTTCGGCGAATACGAAGACATTGAAGACGTCAATGCGGAATCGATCGAATGGTTGGGCAAGGCCTGGGGTCTGGTCGGCAATGATGCGGATCCGACCACTGTCGGTCTGACCTCGGACGGTATTTACGACGCTGTTCTTTATCGTGACCTGCGGCAGCTGCAGATCCTGCGTGGCGGTCAACTGACGATCGCCAACGGCGTGCGGCCCGATCCCACGCTGAACCCCAACGTCCCCAATGTGGCCACCGGCTCCAACTGTCTTGCGGCCAACGGTCCTCTGACGGCGGATTGCTATAATCCTCGTCCGGGCCTGACCTATGTCTTTGACGAGAACGGCAATGCGCGTCTGGCCGATTTCGGCGGCAGGGTGGCGAACACGGGCCGCTTCCAGGGCACCCATATCGGCGGGGACGGTGAGAACCCCGCACTGTTCAACCGCGAATCCTACTTCCCTCAGTCCCGCAGCCAACGTTACCAGACCGGGCTGAACTTCAAGCTCACGCCGGACATCAACCTTCACGCAGAATACAAATATGTTTATGAAGAGTCGGAGCAAAATGGCGGTCCCGCCTTTGCTGACGTCTATTTCACGAACTCGTATTCGCTTGCGCAGCAGCAACGGCCGGTTCTGAACGCCAGAACGTCAAGCCCCACGGCGTTTCTGTCGCGGCTCGACAATGCCTTCCTCCCGGCGAATGTGCTGGCCCAGATCCAAGGCAACGTCGTACAGCCGTACGGCACGTCCACGGCGACGGCCCCCGGCGCGCCTCTCGCACAGTTCAACGCTCCTTGGGCGCGTTACACCGCCTGGTCTCGTGATCGCATCCAAGAAAACACTCGCGAACTAAACCGCTTTGTCGTGAGCGCCGACGGCACCCACGACGGCTTCGGGTTCGTCAAGGACATCAGCTGGGATATCGGCTACACTCACGGCGAGGTGGAAAACCAAAACACCGAATACCCGGTCGATGGTCTTCGCTACGCCTTCGCTCTGGACGCCGTGCGCGACACCGCCGGAGTTCTTGGGACGCCGAATGCGATCGTGTGCCGGGTCAAGTTGTTGACGGCCAACGGTGCGACCATCGCCAACCAGAACACCGGCGCCGCCGCCGGGTCGGCTGGCGCGTTGACGGCCAGCAGCCCCGAAGTTGCTGAATGCCAGCCTTACAACATCTTTGGCGAAGGCGCCGCCAGCCAGGAAGCCATCAACTACATCACCGCCAAGACGGGGGTGGACGAGAAGAACACGCAAGACAGCGCTGTGGCGTCGATCTCGGCTACTGTGGGTGACTACTGGGGCGCCGGCCCGATCGGGGTCGCGCTCGGCGCCGAGTACCGCCGTCAAGAAACGACCGGCACGGGGCGCACCCGCACGGCCGAAGGTCGCTGGCTGTTGAGCAACATCGGCGACGATTGGGCCCCCGGCGCTGAGTATGAAACCAAGGAAGTGTTTGCTGAGTTGGCGGTTCCGCTCTTCCGCGAAAGCTTCCTGGGTTATTATGCAGAGCTGAGCGGTTCGTACCGCTACTCCGACTACACCACGACCGGCGGCGATGACGTCTATGGCATCAACCTGGTTTATCGCCCCGTGCCGGAGCTGGCTTTCAAGTCGAGCTTCAACACCTCGACCCGCGCGCCCGATCTGAGCGAACGTTTTGGGCCTCGCGTCCAAACCTTCGCTTCCATTACGGACCCTTGCGATGCGCAGGTGATCGCCAATCTGTCTGACCGCACCATTGCGAACCAGCGTATTGCGAACTGCTCGACCCAAGCGGCGTCTCTGGGATTGGGTGGAGTGTTCAATTTCTCCGATCCCACGGCCACCAATGCGTTCCGGCCGGTGTATAGCTCGAGCGTTTCCGGCGCCCTCGCAGGCAACACCAACCTCAAGCCGGAAACGTCAGAGTCCTTCACCTTCTCGGTGGTGTATCAGCCTCCGATCGCGCCCGGTCTGAGCCTGGTGCTCGATTATTACGAGATCGAGATCAAGGACCTGCTCTCAACGGTTACGGGCCAAACGTCTGCGAACCTGTGCGTCAACGGCCCGACACTGAACGACGTTTTCTGCGACGTCATTACGCGTTCCGCCGTGGATCTGCCTGCGCCTAACGATGACCGCTTCAAGATCACGGACTTCCTGCAAGCGTCGTTCAACTTCGCCAAGCGGACTACGCGCGGCCTGGACTTCAACGTGAACTATGCGGCTGACCTGGCCGACATCACGCCTTGGTCGCTGGGCCGGATCAACTACAGCCTGCGTGGCACGTGGTTGATCGAGCAGAAGCAGTTCAACAACATCTCCAATCCGAACGATTTCACGGAACTTTCGAGCTCCTTGTATTATCCGCGGGTTCGGATGACGTCCTCGCTGTCCTATTCGCCGAATGACAAGTTCACGGCGACCTGGATTGTCGATTGGCAGACGGCTCAGGACATTGTTCAGCGCCGCGACGCCATCAACAATCCGGACTCGCGGCCAGCTGAGTATTTCGACACCGGAAACTTCGCTCGTCATGACCTGCAGTTCAGATACGCCATGCGCGAAGATCTTGATCTCCGCTTTGGCGTAACCAATGTGACCAACGCCGAGCAGGCGCCGTGGTTGGGCACGACGCTCTACTCGAACTTCGATCCTTACGGACGCCGCTTCAACATCGGCTTCAACTATCGGCCCTGGTAAGGGGCCAATCTTCAAGACCTCCGGGGGCGGCCTGACAAGGCCGCCCCATTTTTTTGCATCAACCTCCAGCCAAGCTCGCACTTTGTGCTGTTCTCGAGTCCGACTCACATTATCGCCGTAACCATCTCTTAACCCTCGTGGGTGCAATCCTTAACGCGCTCATAACCAAGGTGATTCGGCGGGGTGTTCGCCTTGGGACGAGGGGCAGGGTCGGAAGGTCGGAAAACAGAATGTCGCTCTCATTGGTCAAGCCGCAACACACTGAACTGAAGCCCCGCATCGTCGTGTTCGGCGTCGGCGGCGCCGGCGGCAACGCCGTGAACAATATGATCGACGCCGGCCTGGAAGGGGTCGAGTTCGTCGTGGCCAACACCGACGCCCAGCATCTGTCGTTCGCCAAGACCGACCGGCGCATCCAGCTGGGCGAGACCATCACCCAAGGCCTGGGCGCCGGCGCCCACCCCGAGGTCGGCATGAACGCCGCCGAGGAATCCGCCGACGAGATCCATCAGCACCTCGAAGGCGCCCATATGGTGTTCATCACCTGCGGCATGGGCGGCGGCACCGGCACGGGCGCGGCGCCTGTCATCGCCAAATGCGCGCGCGATCGCGGCATTCTGACGGTCGGCGTGGTGACCAAGCCCTTCACCTTCGAAGGCCGCCACCGGATGCGCCTGGCCGATGCGGGCGTCGCCGAGCTGCAACGCTATGTCGACACCCTGATCGTCATTCCGAACCAGAACCTGTTCCGCGTCGCCAATGAACGCACCACCTTCGCCGACGCCTTCGGCATGGCCGACCAGGTTCTGCACTCGGGCGTGCGCTCGATCACCGACCTGATGATCCTGCCGGGCCTGATCAATCTGGACTTCGCCGACGTGCGCGCCGTCATGTCCGAAATGGGCAAGGCGATGATGGGCACCGGCGAGGCGTCGGGCGATGATCGCGCGCTGATGGCCGCCCAGAACGCCATCGCCAATCCGCTGCTGGACGAGACCAGCCTGAAGGGCGCCAAGGCCGTGCTGGTCAACATCACCGGCGGTCTGGACATGACCCTGCTGGAAGTGGACGAGGCCGCCAACGCCATTTCCGCCGAGGTGGACGGCGACGCCAACATCATCTTCGGCGCCGCCTTCGATCCGGCGCTGGACGGCAAGATCCGCGTCTCGGTGGTCGCCACCGGCATGGACGAGGGCGTGGTGCAGCGCGCCGAGCCCTCGGCGCCGACGGCCCCCCTGGCCGATCACAGCGCCCGCCGCTCGGCCGGCGGCCTGTACGGCGCCCAAACGTCGCGCGCCGCCCCGGAGCCCGCCCGCGAGACCTATCGCGAGCCGGTCCGCGCCGAACGCGCCCCGGAGCCGCGCGTCGAGGCCCGGCCCGAGCCCCGTATCGAAGCCGCCCCCGTCGTCCCCAGCTTTCAGGCCCCGGCTGCGGCCGAACCCCGTCCCGAACCGGTGATCCGCGTCGCTGAACCGGCGCCGCGCACCCTGGAGCCGATCGTGGATCCGTGGGTCGAGGAGTATGAGACGCGCGCCCCGGCGGCCTCCGCCCAGCCGAGCCGCGCCCCGGTCGAACCCCAGGGCGATCTCTACGCCGCGCGTTCGCCCGAGCCGACCGCCGACGACTATGACGACCGCGACCATCGCCGCAGCGGCTGGAGCCTGTTCGGTCGGGGCAAGCGCGCCCAGCCGCAGCCCGAGCCGACCTACAGCCGCGCCCAGCCGCAAATGCGCCAGTCGGCCCAGCCCCAATCGGCGCCGGAGCCGGAAGCGGGCCAGGCTGACGATGACCTGGAGATTCCCTCTTTTCTCCGCCGTCTCGCCAACTGACCGCCGGAAAAACTGACCACCACGCCCCGAAGCCCGGCTTCGGGGCGTTTTTCGTTCCGTCCGTATCAGAACGAAACAATCCGAAACCCGACTTTCATTTTCCTGTTGCCGGCCAACCGTTAGACCGGGCCTGTGCCGCAGTCCGTCCCCATGGGCTGCGGCGGTAACGAAGCGAGTTTGCCTTTGCCGGTCCGGAACGACCATCAGGAACGCACCCTCATCGCACCGGCGATTATCGCCGGCGTTGGCGTGCACACGGGCCGCCGGGTCCGGCTTGCGGTGCGGCCTGCGCCTGCGGGGACGGGGATCGTCTTCGTGCGCACGGACGTCACCGACCGCGACAACCGTATCCCCGTGTCGGGCGAGGCGGTCGTGGACGCGCGGCTGAACACCATGATCGAGAATGTGGAGGGCGTGCGCCTGTCGACCATCGAGCACCTGATGGCGGCCTTCTGTGCGCTGGGCGTATCGAACGCCGTGGTCGAGGTGGACGGGCCGGAGTTGCCGATCCTGGACGGCTCGGCGCTGGAGTTCGTGCGGCTGCTGGACCGGGCGGGCTTTCGGCCCCAGGCGCTGCCCCAGCGCTATATCGAGATCCTGGAGACGGTTCATGTCGTCGAGGGCGACAAACACGCCGCGCTTCTGCCGTGCGACCGCTATGAGATGCGGTTCGAAATCGACTTCCCCTCGGCCGCCATCGGCAATCAGGTGATCGACTTCGTCGTGGACGAGGCGACCTTCCGCCAGGAGATCATGGCCTGCCGCACCTTCGGCTTCGCCCATGAGGTCGAGGCCCTGCGTCAGGCGGGTCTGGCCCGCGGCGGTTCGCTGGAGAACGCCGTGGTTATCGACGGCGACCAGATTCTGAACCCCGGCGGCCTGCGCATGGAACGCGAGTTCGTGCGGCACAAGGCGCTGGACGCCATCGGCGACCTTTACGTCCTGGGCGCGCCCCTGCTGGGCCGATACGAGGGCTACAAGGCCGGCCACGCGGTGAACAACAAGCTGGTCCGCGCCCTGCTGGCTGCGCCGCATGCGTGGCGGGAAGTGACGCGCGTGCCGGAATTGGCGCAGGCGGGGTGATACGCTTTCGCCCTCCCCGGACGGGGAGGGAGAGGGTGAGCGGATTATAAGTCAGACCCCGATGACGCTGATCAACCGCCCGAAATCCGGCTCTCCGCGTTGGAACGCCCTGCGGTTGGAATAGAAGCGCTCCGGGTCGGCGCAGGTGTCGTGGCCGGTCCAGACGGCCTGGCCGACCCTGGCCTGTTGCAGACGCCACAGGACGAAGCCGGGCAGGTCGAACAGCCGCTTGTCGTCCGCCGCGCCGGGCTTGAAGAAGCGTTCGCTGCCGGGGTCGTGGTGGACGAACCGCTCCTGGAAATCGACGCCGACCTCATAGCTGGCCTGGGCGATGCACGGGCCGACGACGGCCAGGATGCGGCGCGGCGCGGCGCCCAGGGCCTCCATGGCCGAGACGGCGGAATGAACCACCCCGCCCAGGGCGCCCTTCCAGCCGGCGTGGACGGCGGCGACGATCCGGGTCTCAGGGTCCGCCATCAGAACGGGCGCGCAGTCGGCGGTCAGGACCGAACACAGCAGGCCGGGCTCGGCCGACACGACCGCATCGCCCTCGGGTCGGTCGCCGCGCCACGGAGCATCGGCGACCCGGGCGACGGCCGAATGGATCTGATAGCAGCCGTTCAGATGATCGGCGTCAGCCCCGAAATGGGCCGCCACGCGGCGGCGGTTCTCGGCCACGGCGGCCGGGTCGTCCTTGGAGCCGACGCCGGTGTTCAGGCCCTTGTATATGCCGGTCGAAACGCCGCCCGCGCGGGTGAAGAAGCCGTGGTCGAAGCCGGCGGCGGTCAGCAGCGGATGGGTGATGGGGGCCAGGCTGGTCATCGGGTCGCTCATTGATCCCATCCCGGCACGATCAGCGAGCGGGGGGAGAAGATTGCGGCGGCCTTGAACAGGCGTCCCATCTGGTCCTCGGCGGTCAGGCGGTGCAGTTGGCGCTCGATGACGGGGGCCGCATCGGGGCGCCCCGCTTTCAACCGTTCCGCGCGGGCTTCGATCCCCAGACGGCGCAGGAAGTCGCCCTGTCCCAGGCAGCCGGTGACGTCGGCGCCGGCGCGGACGGCGGCCTCCAGCACGCGCGGGAAGTCGGCCCACTGGGTCAGGTCGGCCTCGCCGGGACTGTCCAGCGGATCGACCTTCTGGTGGCGGCGCAGGGCCTGCAGAGTATCGCCGGCCTCGGGCCGGGCGCGGCCGTAGTCGATCAGCAGGGCGGCGCCCGAGGCGGCCTTCATCAGCAGGGCCAGGTCGCGGCCGAAGATCGCCTGCTGTTCGGAAATCTCGAAAGTCTGACCCGGCGTCATGTCGAAGCCGGGCTTTTCGAAGCCGCCGGTGATCGCGGTCAGGCCGAAGATCAGGTCGTTGTCGTCGGTGACGCCGATCCGCCGCTCGGCCCAGCCGTCCTCGGTGCGGACGAACTGGCGGGCGGGCATACAGTCCAGCACCTCGTTGGCGATCAGGACGACCGGAGCGTCGGTCTCGATCTGGGTCAGGTCGCGCACCCAGCGCGGCGACAGGTCTGCGCCGGCCAGGGCCCTGGCCTGCAGATCACGCAAAGGTCCGCTGGGCTCGATCAGGATCAGGTCGCAGGCTTCCAGAAAGCCGGGAACCAGGCGGGCGGCCCTCAGGGCGTCGCTGATCAATGTCCCGTCGCCCGGCCCGACCTCGACCAGACGGAACCGCTCGGGCGCGCCCAGCCGGTTCCAGGTCTCGACCGCCCACAGGCCGATCAGTTCGCCGAACATCTGGCTGATCAGGGGGGCGGTGATGAAGTCGCCGCCCTCTCCGAGGGCCGGGCGCGAGGCGTAGTAGCCGCCCTTGGGATCATGCAGGCAGCGGGTTACATAGTCGGCGACCGTCATCGGCCCTGTCAGGGCGATCTCGCGCGCCAGACGGGTCTTCAGGCTCTCGGCTTCGCTCATGCGGCGACGGGCGGCCGGTTCCAGGCGCGCCAAACCAGCCAGGCGCCGACCAGGATCATCGGGATGGACAGCATCATCCCCATGGTCAGGCCCAGGGGGAAGTCGGGCATGCCGAAGTCGGGCTCGCGCACATTCTCCAGCGCGGCGCGGCAGACGCCGTAGCCGACGAGGAACAGGCCGGTGACATAGCCGGGCTTCTTCAGCAGGTCGAACTTCCAGATGCCCAGCGACAGGATGGACAGCAGGACGATCCCCTCCAGACCGGCCTCATAGAGCTGGCTGGGGTGGCGCGGCGCGTCGCCGGCGGGGCAGAAGCCGTACATCTGCTGGATACGGGCGTTGCAGAAGCGGATGGCCCAGGGAACGGTCGTCTCGCGGCCCCAGAGTTCGCCGTTGATGAAGTTGGCCAGACGGCCGAACATCAGGCCGATCGGCACGACCGGGGCCACCACGTCGCCCAGACGCAGCATGTCGATCTTCTGGCCGCGCGAATAGAGGACGATGGCCAGGCAGACGCCCAGGAAGCCGCCGTGGAAGCTCATCCCGCCGGTCCAGAGCTGGAACAGTTCGAACCGTTCGCCCAGGGTCTGGCCCGTGAACAGCTGGGCGTACATGACCGGCTTGTAGAAGAGGGCGTAGCCCAGGCGGCCGCCCAGGATGATGCCCAGCACGATCCACAGCACCAGATCGTCCAGCTGGGTCGTGCTGATCGGCGGCTTGCCCGGCGCCCACAGGCGTTCGGTCTTGATCAGTCGGGCGGCGTACCACCAGCCCAGGACGATGCCGGCCACATAGGCCAGGGCGTACCAGCGGATCGGAAGCGGTCCGAGATGGATCAGGACCGGATCGAATTCGGGAAAGGGCAAGGGGATTTCCTGTGCTGGCCGTTCTCTTGACGGGCGGTTTAGCAAGCGTCGCCGCCTACGTCGCCTGTGAAGACGCATCACGACGCCTTGATGGCGCCGCCGAAGCAGCAGAAAGAAAGGTTTCGTTCACCATAGTCGGTGACCCTCCGTTAACGACGTTCGAGTCGGAGCCCTTCGATGCAGACCCGCAATCCCCTTCTGGATGAGTTCGCCAAGCTGACGACGGGCGCCATGGGCCTGGCCCAGGCCGCCGGCGAAGAGGCCAAGACCGCCTGGCGCGCCCAGACCGACCGGATCGTCGCCGAGATGGACCTGGTCCGTCGCGACGAGTTCGATGTGCTGAAGGATGAGATCGCCGCCCTGCGGGCCGAGATCGCCGAGCTGAAGGCCGGCAAGAAGCCCGCCGCCAAGACCTCGACCAAGCCCGCCGCGGGAACGTCCACAGATGGAACTCAACCCGGGGACGCAGCCGGTTGAGCCGAATCCGCGAACAGGCTTACCACTCTGTTAACGGCCGTGATTCTGGCGGCCGCAGCCCGAACTGAGAGACTTGATGGACATCGCCCGGCCCGAGGAAACGGACGTGCCCTTCGACCCGCTGGAGGTCGTGGAGCATGTTCTTACGGCCGAGAACCTGCCGTTCGATCGCACCGACGACGGTGATCTGGCCTTTGCGCTCGCAGGGGACTGGAAGGATTACGAGCTTTGGTTCGCCTGGCGGCCCGAGGGCGACTGCCTGCAGCTTTGCTGCGCCCTTGATCTGAAGGTGGCCAAGAGCCGCAAGACGGCCGCCCACGAACTGGTCGGCCTGATCAATCAGCGCACCTGGATGGGCCATTTCGAGGTCTGGGCCGAGGACGGCGAGATCGTCTTCCGCCATTCCCTGGCCCTGCCGATGGGCGAGCGGCCGACCCTGGCCCAGGCGGCCTCTATGATCGACGCGGCGATCGAGGCGGCGGACCGCTATTACCCCGCCTTCGACTTCATGGTGCGCGGGAACAAGAAGCCCCAGGAGGCCATAGAGGCCTGCCTGTTCGAGACGGTCGGCAACGCCTGATGGCTGATCCCCAGCCGGTGGAAGGCCCCGTCGTCCTGGTCGGTTGCGGCCGGCTGGGCTCGGCCATTCTGGAAGGCTGGCTGCTGACCCAGACGGTCGCGGCCTCCGATCTGATCATCCTGACGCCCTCGCAAAAGCCCGCCGCAGAAGCCGCACGGGCGCAGGGCGCGCGGGTCAATCCGCCGCTCGAGGTATTGGCCGAGGCCAAGGTGATCGTCCTGGCGGTCAAGCCCGCCCTGTGGCGCGACGTCATTACGCCGCTTCTGCCCTTCCTGGGCGATAAGGCGGTGATCCTGTCGGTCATGGCGGGCGTCACGGCGCCGACCCTGGCCGAAGGGATCGGCGGCTGGCCCATCGTGCGGGTGATGCCGACCACCGGCGTCTCGCGCGGACGCGGGGTGGCCTCGGTCTGGTCGGCCGATGATCGGGCGCGCGCCCTGGGTCGCGCCCTGTTCCAGCCGATGGCCGAGACGGTCGATCTGGCGGACGAAGCCCTGATGGACGCCGCGACGGCCGTGGCCGGATCGGGCGCGGCCTATTTCTACGCCTTCACAGAGGCCCTGGCGCGCGCCGGGGAGGCGGCGGGGCTGGACGCGGGCACGGCTGACGTTCTGGCCCGCGCCACCCTGCGATCCGCCGCGGAGTCGATGGGCGATGATACCTTGGACGCCTTGATCGGCCGCATCGCCTCGCCCGGCGGCTCGACCCGCGCGGGGCTGGAGGCCATGGCGCGGGACGGGCGTCTGACGGAGATGCTGAACGACACCGTCGCGGCGGCGGTGCGCCGCAACCGCGAAATGGGCGCCTAAGACCTCTTAGAAGCGGCCGCGTTCGATCTGGTCGCCGAACCGCTCGAACGCCCGGTCGGCGTCGCGCCAGACGCTGTAGCCCCAGACGTCGCGGATGTTCGGCGAGAAGTAGGAGAAGTCCACCGGCCGCGACTGGCCGTCGGCGGTGACGATTTCGCCCTTGATCGCGGCGCCGCCGATCGAGACGCTGCGGATGGGGTCCAGGCTCGGGTTCTGGCGGATCTGCTCCATGGTCGGCCGGTTCGGCTTCAGATCGTTCAGGACCAGATTGGCCTTGGCGCCGGGATAGCGTTGCTCCAGCGCCTTGCCCACCTCGGCCTGAAGGGCGGCGATCTGTTCATTGACTTCGCGATCGCCCAGTTTTTCGACCTGGCGCTGCAGGTCGGGGCCGATCGTGACGTTGACGTTCGGGTTCTGCGCCTGAGCCATGGCGGCGACGGCCAAGGTCGCGGCAAGCGGCGCAAGAAAGGCGAGTTTACGCATCGTGTTCATCTCCATGCCCTGTCCGAACTGAAGATGCGCCCTGGCCCCCCGTTTCGCTAGAGGGGGCGACGATGGAGGCCTGTCCGGGCAGGCGGATGATCGCCTTCAGTCCGCCCATGTCGCTGCGGTCCAGGGTGACGTCGCCGCCGTGTCCCCGCGCGACGTCCCTGGCGATGGCCAGGCCCAGGCCGACACCCTTGCGGTTCTGATTGCGGGATTCGTCCAGGCGCGAGAAGGGTCGGAAGGCTTCCTCATACATGTCTTCGGGAATGCCGGGCCCGTCGTCCTCCACCGCGATCTCCAGCCCGCCCGAGGCCAGGGCGCGGGCGGACAGCCGCACCCTTTCGCCGTGCGAAGCGGCGTTGCCCGCCAGATTGACCAGGGCCCGTTTGAAGGCCAGCGGGCGCAGCGAGGCCGTCAGCCCCTCCGGCGCCGCCAGCTCGACTTCGGCGCCGGCGCGTTTCGCGTCCTCGCCGGCCGTCTTCAGCAGATCGCGGATGGACACCGGCTTCGGCGGCTCGCCGGCTTCGCCGCGGGCGAAGTCCAGATATTCGTCGATCATATGCTCCATCTCGTCCAGGTCGCCGCGCATGGCGGACTGACGCTTGAACGGCGGGGCCAGGGCCAACTCTAGTCGAAGCCGGGTCAAGGGCGTGCGCAGATCGTGGCTGACCGAGGCGAGCAGGGCGGTGCGCTGGTCGATATGACGCTGGATGCGGTCGCGCATGGACAGGAAGGCGGTCGCGGCGGCCCGCACCTCGCGCGCGCCGTGCGGCTTGAACCGGGGCACGGTCTCGCCTCGACCGAAGGCTTCGGCCGCGTCGGCCAGACGTTCGATGGCGCGGACCTGGTTGCGGATGAACAGGATCGCCACCCCCATCAGCAGGATGGTGGCGACGGCCAGCCACAGGACGAAGATGTGGGCTTGGGTCGCCACCGCGCGCTCACGCGGGGCGATGATCCGCAGCACCCCTTGCGGCTCCTGCACCTGAATGTCGACATAGGCGGGGTAGCGGGTGGTGTCGAACCAGTAGGGACGGTCCAGGCGGGCGTCGAGGGCCCGGTCCAGCACCCGGTCCACCACCCCGATCGGCCCGCGTCGCGTTTCGGTCGGCAGGGTGCGCCCCTCCTGCAGGGCGATCGACAGGGACATGGAGCGTTCGGCCCGGCTGGCCAGCCGCTCCAGATTGCGGGGGCTGGGGTCGTCCTCATAGCTTTCGACGGCCCAGGCGATGTCGCCGGCCAGACCTTCGGACAGGCGCGCCGTCACCGTCTGCCAGTGGGCGTCGAAGAAGATCCAGGTCACCACCACCTGCATCACCAGCACGGGCAGGACGATGATCAGCAGCGACCGGCCCCACAGCGAGGTCGGTATCCGCCGCTTCAGGAAACGCGGCCACAGATAGGCGGGCAGCAGCCGCATGGCGTCGGGTCCGCCCTCAGTCGGGCGCGAGCATATAGCCCACGCCGCGCACCGTCTGAAGATAGCGGGGGTTCTTGGGGTCCGCCTCCAGCTTGCGGCGCAGGCGGGTGACCTGAACATCGACGGCGCGGCCGGTGATGTCGGCGGTGTCGGGCGACAGGCTCATCCGCTCGACCGGGGCATGGGCGTGAAGGGCCAGGGTCTTCAGAAGTTGGGCCTCGGCCTCGGTCAGGCGCTGGGGTGCGCCGTCGCGGATCAGCTCCAGCCGCTCCATGTCGAAGACCGCCGTCCCCAGCTTGATCTCGCGCGGGCCGATCGGCTTGCCGCCGGTGCGCCGCAGGATGGCGTCGATGCGCAGCGCCAGTTCGCGCGGCTCGAACGGCTTTGACATATAGTCGTCGGCGCCGCGCGACAGACCTTCGATCCGGTCCTCAGGGTCGCCGCGCGCGGTCAGCAGAAGGACCGGCGTCTTGGAGGTCTCGGCCTTGGCGCGGACCCAGGAGGTCAGGTCAAGGCCGCTTTCGCCGGGCATCATGACGTCCAGCACGACCAGGTCGAACTCGATCAGCTCCATCATCCGCTTGGCCGCCGCCGCGTGGGCGGCGCCGGTGACGCGGTAGCCTTCCCGCGCCAGGAATTCCTTCAGCAGTTCGCGGATGCGGTCGTCGTCATCGACGATCAGCAGATGACGGCCCACCCCCGGTCCCGCGATGGGTCCCGAGCGGCCGTAAGAGCGGGTTTCAGCCAGGCTCATGCGCGATTCTCCCGATCCCAGCCGTTGACCTGAGCGATTCGGGGGGCTCTAACAGGGAGACTTCTGCAGGAGACGTGTTTCAATGGCCTTCGTTCCTTTCGACGATCGTGATGGATGGATCTGGTTTGACGGCGAATTCGTGCCCTGGCGGGAAACGAAAACGCATATTTTGACCCATGCCCTCCACTATGGCTCGTCGGTATTCGAGGGTGAGCGTATGTACGGCGGCGAAATCTTCAAGCTGACGCCGCATTCGGAGCGCCTGAAGCGGTCCGCGAACCTGCTCGATTTCGAGATACCCTACAGCGTCGCTGAAATCGACGCCATCTGTAACGAAACCTGCGCCAAGAACGGTCTGACCGACTGTTACGTGCGTCCGGTCGCCTATCTGGGGCCGGAACAGACCAGCGTCTCGGCCCTGAACAACAAGGTCCATCTGGCGGTCGCCGTCTGGGATTGGCCCAGCTATTTCGATCCCGAGGTCAAGGCGCGCGGTCTGAAGCTGGAATGGGCCAAGTGGCGCCGCCCCGACCCGGCGACGGCCCCGACCACGGCCAAGGCCGCCGGCCTCTACATGATCTGCACCATGTCCAAGAACACGGCTGAGCGGAACGGTTTCGCCGACGCCCTGATGCTGGACTGGCGCGGCTATGTGGCCGAGGCCACCGGCGCCAACGTCTTCTTCGTCAAGGACGGCGTGCTGCACACCCCCAGCGTCGAGCACATTCTGGACGGCATTACCCGTCAGACGGTGATCGAGATCGCCAAGGCCAAGGGGATCGAGGTCGTGGTGCGCGACATCCGCCCCGAAGAGCTGTCGGACTTCTCCGAATGCTTCCTGACCGGCACCGCCGTCGAGGTGACCCCGGTGGCCGAGGTGGGCGACTACCGCTTCACCCCCGGCGCCCTGTCGCTGGACCTGATGGAGACCTACGGCAAGCTGGTGCGCCGCCAGCTCTGAGGGCGGCTCACCAACGCAGGGCGAAGCGGCCGACGGCGGCGCCGATCAGGCCGGCGGCCGCGATCCCCAGCGTGTACCAGGTGGCGACGAAGGCGGCGGTCGCCTCGCCGCAGTGAAGCAGGCCGTAGGCGGTGGCGGCGAGGCCGCCGGTCGCCAGGCCCAGCGCCAGACCCGCCGTCGCCGGCCGCGTCGGGGCCAGTTTCCGCGCCGAGAGAAAGACAAACGGCGCGGCGAAGGCCGAGACCAGCACGATGTTACGGCCGCAGATGGTCCAGGTTCCGCCCAGCCAGTCGTCCATGCGCTGCTCAGGCGAAGTCAGGCTCATCTCAATCAGGCCCCACAGTCCCGCCGCCGCCACAACGGCGAGCAGGGCGAAGACCGCCGGGCGCGGATCGACGCCGGGGCGCCCCAGCCGTATCGCCAGCCAGATCCCGGTCCCCGCAAGGGCGGCGGTGTAAATCCCTTTCAGCCAGGGGATCGGCCCCTGAAGCGCCTGGCCCAGATCAGGCCGGAAGCCCAAGAACAGGCCGACCGCCGCCACGGCCGCCACGGCGGCGGCGGCCAGCAGGACAGGGCTGGGCATGGCGGGCTTGGCCGGCTCCAGCCCGGCGGCGAGGGCGTCGATCAGGTCGTCAGTCTTCATCGGGCGATACGCTGGCGACCAGCGTCTTCATGCTGCGGTGGACGCTGACCTTGGCCGCGCCCTCGGTAAAGCCGTTGCGCTTGGCCGCTTCGGCCAAGGAGAAGCCGCCGATCCGAACGTCCTCGATGAGGCGGCGCTGACGCGGCGGCAGAATGGACAGGACCTTCTTCAGATCGCGGCGCACGACGCCGTCCTCGACCGTGTGTTCGGCCAAAAGGACCGACGCCTCCTCCAGCGGCACGTCGGCGCGTCGTCCCAGGCGGCGGAAATGGTCGATCAGCTTGTAGCGCGCGATCGCATAGGCCCAGGCCGTGAAGGGCAGCGACCGGTCGTAGGTCGCCCGCTTGGCGTGGATGGCGATCAGACAGTCCTGCACGAGATCCTCCGCGTCGGCCTCGCAGCCGGTCAGGCGACGTTTGAAAAAGGGGGTCAGGGCGCCGCGCATTTCGGACAGCAGGGCGCGCCAGGCCACGGGGTCGCCGTCGAGACCCCGCAACATCAGACGTTTGAGCTCGGCTTCCTTGTCGACCACGCCCCAACCCATTCGCGTCGGACAGGGCGGAGGTTACACGGCGGACGACGATCGGCGAGAATTCTTTTTCTGATGGCGCCGGTAACCTTCGCCGTGCGGGCGTCGAAACCCTTCCTGTCAAGCGGGTCCGCTCCGGGCCGCTGTCACACAGGAAATGATCCCATGACTATCTCCGCCAAGATCCTGGTCGGCGCCGGCGCCCTGCTGGCCCTGGGCGCCAACGCCGCCGCTGCACAGAACCGCCCGACCGCCCAGCAGGAAGCCGCCATGGAGAAGTGCTACGGCGTGGCCAAGGCGGGCAAGAACGACTGCGCCGCCGGCCCCGGCACCACCTGCGCCGGCACCTCGGTGCGCGACTATCAGGGCAATGCCTGGAAACTGGTCGCCAAGGGCACCTGCACCTCTATCGAGACGCCCAAGGGCAAGGGTTCGCTGAGCCCGATCCCGAACCGCTGATGTCCCCCGTTCCGACCGCTGGACTGGGCCTGAAGCCCCAGCACTACCCGGAGGCTGCGGCCTGTCCGGCGGCCGGAGCCCAGCGCGGCCTGTGGTTCGAGGTTCATCCCGAGAACTATATGGTTGCGGGCGGGCCGCGCCTGTCCTGGCTGGAGACGATCCGCGCCGCCCGACCGTTGTCGCTGCACGGGGTCGGCCTGTCCCTGGCCGGTGACGAGCGGCCGGATCGCGAACATCTGGCCCGTTTTCGCGCCCTGATCGATCGGTTCGAACCCTTTTTGGTGTCCGAACATCTGGCCTGGTCGCGACGCGGCGGGGTCTATCACCCCGATCTGTTGCCTGTCCCGCGCAGCCGCGAGATCCTGAACCTGGTGTGCGACCATGTCGACGAGGCGCAGCAGGCCCTGGGACGGCGGCTGCTAATCGAAAATCCGTCCGCCTATCTGGCCCTGGCCGGACATGACTGGGACGAGGTGGATTTCCTGGTCGAGATGGCCCGGCGGACCGGCTGCGGCCTGCTAATCGACGTCAACAACGTCCATGTCAGCGCCTCGAACATGGGCTTCTCCGCCGAGGCCTGGCTGGACGCCGTACCCGGCGAACTGGTGGGCGAAATCCATCTGGCGGGCCATCGCCCCGATCCCGTCTGGGGCGAGGCCCTGCTGATCGACAGTCACGACACCCCCGTGTCCGAGGCCGTCTGGGCGCTCTATGAGCGTCTGATCGCGCGCATCGGCCCTCGGCCGACCCTGGTCGAGCGCGACGGCGATGTTCCCGAATTCCCGGTCCTGCTGGCCGAGCAGGCACGCGCCGCTGCGGCGCTGACCGCCGTCGAGGCCTTGGCGTGACCGGGTTTCACGCGGCTTTCGACAGGGCGCTGACCGGCGATCTGGAGTCTCTGCGGCCTCACCTGGAGCCGGGCGACCGGACGCTGGGTGCGCTGGCCGTCTATCGCAACACGACGATCAAGGGCCGTATCGACGCCCTGGAAGCCAACTATCCCACCGTGTTGCAGATGGTTGGCGAAGATTGGTTTCGCGCGGCCGCCGCCGCCTTTGTCGCCGACCAGCCGGGCGACACCCCGGTGCTGGTCGATTACGGCGCAGGCTTCCCCGATTGGCTGGCGCGTTTCCAGCCGGCGACGGATATGGCCTATCTGGCGCCCTGCGCCCGGCTGGATCGGGCCTGGACCCAAGCTCATCTGGCCAAGGACGCAGCGCCGTTCGAGCCGCGCGAGGCCGCCGCGCTCGGCCCCGCCTTGGCGGGCGTAACGGCCAATCTGCACCCGTCGGTTCAGTTGTTCTGGTTCGAGTGGACGGCGCCCTCGCTCTGGCTGGCGCATCGCTATCCGTCCCCGGACGCGTCTCTCGAGTGGCGGGCCGAGGCGGAAGGCTTGCTGGTGCACCGGCCGGGCGCCGAGGTGCAGGCGCGGCGGTTGAGCCGCGCGGAATGGGTCTTCCTGGACGCTTGTCGCCTTCATCGACCGTTCGGTGTCGCTGCGGCTGCGGTCCAGGCGGCGGCGCGCGGTCTGGATCTTTCCGCCCTGTTCGCCGGCCTGATCTCGCTCGGCGTCTTCCTCTCACCCTCGATCCCGAAGGACCAACCATGAACCGTATCGCGGACATTCATCGACGCATCACCGCCGCCGCGCCCGAGGCCGCCCTGGCCCTGCTGCTGCGCGTCGGGATCGCCACGCCCTTCTTCCTGTCGGGGCGGACCAAGGTCGAGGGGCTGCTGACGATCACCCCCTCGACGCGCTATCTGTTCGCCGAGGAATACCGCGTGCCGCTGCTGCCTGCTGACCTGGCGGCGCATCTGGCGACCTATTCCGAGCACCTTTTTCCGATGCTGATCGTGCTGGGGCTGGCGACGCGGTCGGCGGCGGCGGGCCTGCTGTTCATGACCCTCGTGATCCAGGTCTTCGTCGAGCCGGGTGGTTGGCCCGTCCATCTGCTTTGGGCCGGGCCGCTGGCCTATCTGATCGCGCGCGGACCGGGCGCCGTCAGTCTGGACCGTGTGCTGAAGATCGACTGATACGCGCACGCCTCTTGTCAGCCGCGTCACTTTGTCCTTGAAGCGGATGAAGCCGGCGCGGGCCGGGCAGGGATCGCCGTTTCATGTTCAGCCTTCTGAACCTCCAGAGCCTGTTCGGCCTGGTCGTCATCATCGCCGTCTGCTGGGCGATCTCGGAGAACCGGCGGGTCTTCCCGTGGAAGCTGGCGATCGGCGCCGTGGCGGTTCAGGCCGCGCTGGTGCTGGCCCTGTTCGCCATTCCGGGGTCGCGAACGGTGCTGGCCGCCGTCACGGGGGCGATCGACGGCCTGGCCGTGGCGACGGCGCAGGGCACGCGGTTCGTCTTCGGCTATCTGGGCGGGGGCGATCAGCCCTATGCGGTTCAGAACGAAGGCGCCCTGTTCACCTTCGCCTTCAACGTCCTGCCGCTGATCATGGTGATTTCCGCCCTGTCGGCCCTGTTGTGGCACTGGAAGATCCTGAAGTGGCTGATCCGGGGCTTCGGCTTTCTGTTTCAGCGCACCATGGGGCTGGGCGGCGCCTCGGCCCTTGCGGTGGCGGCCAACATCTTCCTGGGCACGATCGAAAGCCCGATCGTCATCAAGGCCTATCTGGACAAGCTGAGCCGGTCCGAAATCTTCCTGATGATGACGGTCGGTTTGGCGACGGTGGCGGGATCGACCATGGTGGCCTACGCCAGCATCCTGTCCCAGACCCTGCCGAACGCGGCCGGCCACGTCCTGGTCGCCTCCATCGTCTCGGCCCCGGCCGGGGTGCTGCTGGCGCGGATCATCGTGCCCGAGCCCGACAAACAGGCGGCCCAGGCCATCAGCTATGACTCGGCCCTGAAGTACGACAGCGCCATCGACGCCATTTCCAAGGGCACCTCGGACGGGCTGATGGTGGTGCTGAACATTTCGGCCGTGCTGATTGTGTTCGTCGCCCTGGTCGCCCTGGTCAACATCATGCTGGGCGGTTGGATCGTCTTCGGCGAGCCGCTGACGGTCGAGCGGATTCTGGGCGTCCTGTTCACTCCCCTGGCCTGGCTGATCGGGGTGGATGCGCGCGAGGCGGGCCTGGGCGGCTGGCTGCTGGGCGTCAAACTGGCCCTGACCGAATTCGTGGCCTTCATCGACCTGGGCAAGATTCCGGCCGAGGCGATGAGCGAGCGGACGCGGATGCTGATGACCTATGCGCTGTGCGGCTTCGCCAACATCGGTTCGGTGGGCATTACGGTGACCGGCCTGTCGGTCCTGATGCCCGAGCGTCGTCATGAGGTTCTGGGGCTGATCTGGAAGGCCCTGTTCGCCGGTTTCATGGCCACCTTGATGAGCGCGGCCATAGTGGGCACCTTGCCAGCGGCGGTGTTCGGGCAGTAGCGTTTCTCAAAACAACGGAGGCGTTCCGATGAAGCTCTACACCTCACACCGCGCGCCCAATCCCCGCCGGGTCCGATGGGTCCTGGCGGAGAAGGGGGTCGAGGACGTCGAACTGGTCGAAATCGACATCATGACCGGCGAGCACCGCAAGCCGGACTATCGCGACAAGGTCGGGGTGCCGCATCTGCCGGCGCTGGAGCTGGACGACGGCACGACGATTTCGGAATCGGTGGCCATCTGCCGCTATCTGGAGGCGCTCTATCCCGAGCCCAATCTGTTCGGCCGGGACGCCCGCGAACAGGCGGTGGTCGAGATGTGGACCCGCCGGTGCGAATTCTATCTGTCCAATCCGCTGATGCTGAACGTGCGCCATTCCCATCCCGCCCTGGCGGCGCTGGAGGCGGTGCAGATCCCGCAGGTGGCGGACTATAATCGGCTGTCGGCCGAGCGGTTCATGAAGACCCTGGACCGGCATCTGGCGGAGCGGGAATTCATCGCCCTGGACCGGTTCACCATCGCCGACATCGTCGCCGTGGTCGGTTTGGACTTCGCCCGTCTGGTCCGTTATCGCCCGCCCGCCGAGTTCGAGAACCTGCACCGCTGGTTCGACGCCTGCCGGGAGCGGCCGGCGGCCAAGGCGGGGGTCTGAGCCGCCTTGCGGTCGCTGACGCGATCGGATCGCTGGCTGGCCCTGCTGCTGGCGGGTCTGGCCGGCTATGTCGACGCCCTCGGCTTTCTGCACCTGGGCGGCGTGTTCGTCTCCTTCATGAGCGGCAATTCCACCCGGTTGGCCGCCAGCCTCGCCGAAGGGCAATGGCCGGCGGCCGCCCATCTGGCGGCCATATTGGCCTTGTTCGTCCTGGGCTCGTTTCTCGGCGCCCTGGTCGCCGGCGGCGAGGACGCTCCTTCGCGCAGCCGGGTCCTGATGTTCGAGGGGCTGCTGCTGGCCTTGGCAGCTGCTCTTGCGGGCGCGGGGCTGACGCCTGCGGCCGTCGGCCTGATGGTCATGGCCATGGGCGCCGAGAACTCGGTCTTCCTGAGGAACGGAGAGGTCGGGGTCAGCCTGACCTATATGACCGGAACCCTGGTCAAGCTGGGTCAGGCCCTGGCGGGCGCTGTAAAGGGCGGAGACCGGCACGCCTACAAGGCCTATCTGACCCTGTGGGCGGGGCTGAGCGTCGGGGCGGTGCTGGGCGCCCTGACCTTCGGCCGTCTGGGACTGGCGGCCCTCTGGCCCGCCGCCGGTTTCGCCCTCTTGATGGCTCTGATCGTGCGGTTCAGCCGCGCGGCGTGAACTTGCGGATCACGCCCGAGAAGGTCATCAGCAGCCGTTCGCCGGTGTTGATCTGGCCCCGCACGAAGATCAGGCTCTTGCCCGCCTTGGTGACCTGACCGGTCGCCTCGATCAGTTCGCCGACATAGGCGCCGTCGATGAAGGTGGAATCGAGCTGGACCGTCACGCCCGAGGCGCCCTCCATCTCCTGATAGGCGATCTGGAACATGGCGATGTCGGCGAAGGTCATCAGACAGCCGCCGTGCATCCGGCCGCCCGCATTCATATGCTTTTGCTCGGCGCGGAAGGCGCAGCGCATGTGGCCGTCGGGATCGAGCTTGCCGTAAAAGGGGCCGACCACGACGTCGAAGGTGTCGTGCAGGTCATAGGTCTGCCAACCGGCGAACTCGCCCTCGGTGACGGTGATTTTCTTCGGCATGACGACTCGGCCTTACTTCTGGTCTCGCGGTGCAGCATATAGGCGCAATGAGCGATCCGATCGAAACCGCAATCTTGAATAAACTCGCCGGGCTTGAGCCGGGCAAGAGCATCGAGCCGGCCGAGGTGGCCAAGGCGCTGCAGCCGGAGCAGTGGCAGCGGATGCTGCCCAAGGTGCGGGCTGCGGCCCTGGGCCTGATGCGCCAGGGCAGGCTGACCATCACCAAAAAGGGCAAGCCGGTCGATCCGGACAATTTCCGCGGCGTGACGCGCCTGCGCCTGCCGACCGAGGAGGAGGCGGCCCTGGCGCTGAGCCGCCGTCCGCCGGTCGCCGAGGACGACATCGAAGATTGACCACTCCGCTCATCCCCGCGAAGGCGGGGACCCAGTCCTTTTCTTGAGGCAAGGCTTTTGGGATCGGCATCGCTGAAAATCGGCGAGACGGAAGCCCCCAATGATCTGGGTCCCCGCCTTCGCGGGGATGAGCGGGGCGTGGGAAGTCTCGACGCCCTTCTGAGCGACATCCGCGCCTGCCGCGCCTGCGCGGGCGTGCTGCCGCATACGCCGCGCCCGGTGGTTCGGGTCTTTCCCGAGACGCGGCTCTTGATCTGCGGCCAGGCGCCGGGGCGGCGGGTGCATGAAAGCGGCCTGCCCTTCACCGATCCGTCTGGCGACCGGCTGCGCGACTGGATGGGGGTGGACTATGAGACCTTCTACGCCGACCGCCGCATCGGGGTGGCGGCCCAGGCCTTCTGCTATCCCGGCACGGCGCCGAAAGGGGGCGACTATCCGCCGCCCGCGCGCTGCGCCGACCTGTGGCGGCCGTCGCTGATGCAGGCCCTGCCGCAGATGGAGCTGACGCTTCTGGTCGGCGGCTATGCCCAGGCCTGGGCCCTGGGCGCACGAACCCAACGTAATATGACCGAAACGGTGCGGGCCTGGCGGGACTACGCCCCCGACCATCTGGTGCTTCCGCACCCGTCCTGGCGCAATACGGCCTGGCTGAGACGGAACCCGTGGTTTGAGGACGAGGTGATCCCCTATCTGCGGATGCGCGTCGCCTCGATCTTAACGCCGATGAGGATGCGCGCATGACCTCCAGAGGACTGATCGCGGCCGCAGGATTGGTCTTGGGCCTGACCGGTTGCGCCGCGCCCCATATCCAGCCGCCGATGACGCCTCCGCCGGGCTTCGCCGGGCCGCACGTGGAGGATCACGCCCTGGTCATGTCGGACGGGGCGCGTCTGCCTCTGATGCGCTGGGGCCCGACCGACCGCGAGCCCTGGGCGGTCATCGTCGCCCTGCACGGTATGAACGACCACGCCGCCAGCTTCCGACTGGCCGGACCCTGGTGGGCCGAACAGGGAATCGAGACCTGGGCCTATGACCAGCGCGGCTTCGGCGCGGCGCCGGGGCGGGGCGTCTGGGCGGGGACCGCCAAGATGACCCAGGACCTGCGCGAGGCGACGGCCCTGGCCCGCGCGCGCCATCCCCATGCCGTCATCGCCGTGGTCGGCGAGAGCATGGGGGGATCGGTGGCCGCCGCCGCCTTCGGATCGGACGATCCGCCCGACGCCGACCGGGTGGTGCTGCTGGCGCCCGGCGTCTGGGGCTGGTCGACCCAGGGGCCGTTGAACAGCGCCGTCCTGAACATCGCCGCGCGTCTGGCGGGCGGCGTGGCCCTGGAGCCGCCCAGCTTCATCACGCGCGACATCCACGTCTCCAGCAACACGCTGGAGCTGGTCCGCAACGGCCGCGACCCGCAAAGCATCCTGGCCACCCGGTTCGACACCATCTACGGCCTGGTCGATCTGATGGAGACGGCGTCGCGCAGCCTGGGCCGCATCCGCGGCGACGCCCTTCTGATGTACGGCGCGCACGATGAGATCGTCAAAAGGGATCAGATGAAGAAGGCCCTGCAAAGGGCCGTGGCCGAGGGCGGCGCCCTGAAGACGGCCTGGTATCCCGACAGCTGGCACCTGCTGGACCGCGATCTGGACGCCGAGATCGTCTATCGCGACATCGCCGCCTGGCTGAAGGATCCCAGGGCGGCCCTGCCGTCCGGCGCGCCACCGGTCCTGACTGAGCTGGAAGCGGCGGTTCGCCCGTAAAGGTCTCTTAACGGCCCATTTACCATCGACACGGCATTTTCTGCCTAGCGGGGCGTCGGTGTCTCCCGTGAGTTTGGGGCGTGGGCGCGTGGGCGGCTTTACGGCGGCGTTGCAGAAGTTCGGGATCGGTCGTCTGGCCGCCGTCCTCGGCGTCGCCGCGGGCGTGACCGCCGTCCTGGTCGCCGTCATGCTGCGCGTGGGCCAAGCGCCGGACGCCTTGCTCTATTCCAACCTCGATCTGCGCGAAGCCGGCGAAATCACCGCCGCCCTGCAACAGGCCGGCATCAAATACGCCTCCAAGGGCGACGGCTCGACCGTCATGGTCAATCGCGACGACGTGGGCACGGCGCGGATGCTGATCGCCGAAAAGGGTCTCGTGACCTCCGGCTCGGTCGGCTACGAAATTTTCGACAATCAGTCGGTCCTGGGCCAGACCGAATTCCAGCAGCAGCTGAACGAACAGCGCGCCCTGCAAGGCGAACTGGCCCGCACCATCATGTCGATGCGCGGCATCACCGCCGCCCGCGTCCACATCACCATGCCGCGCCGCGAGATGTTCACCTCTGCTGCGGGCGAACCCACCGCCGCCGTCCTGGTCGGTCTGGGCGGGCGGGATCTGACGGCGGATCAGGTGCGGGCCATCCGCAATCTGGTGGCCTCGTCCGTGCCCAATCTGAAGCCGGACCGGGTCACTGTGGCCGATCAGAACAACCGCACCCTGGCGGCCGGCGACGACGGCGGCTTCACCTCGGCCTCTGCGGCTGAAACCAAGGGCAATACCGAGGCCCAGCTTCAGGCGCGCATCAAGGACATCGTCGAGGGCGTCGTCGGCGTCGGCTCGGCGCGGGTCCAGGTGACGGCGGACATCGACCAAAGCCGCTCCACCACCCAGGAGCAAAAGTTCGACCCGGACGGCCAGGTCGTGCGCTCGACCACGGCCAACGGCTCGCAGTCCTCGGACACGACCGGCCAGAACGACGGCGGCGTGACGGCGGCGAACAACATCCCCGGCGGCGCCCCGCCCGCGACCACGCCCGCCGGCTCGACCACCGCCGAGAACGCCGAGACGACCAACTACGAAATCTCGAACACCACTACCACGACCACCAAGGAGCCGGGCGAGGTCAAGAAGCTGGCCGTCGCGGTCGCCGTGGACGGCAAATGGACCCCGGCCGCCGACGGCAAGGGAGAGCCGACCTATACGCCGCGCTCAGCCGAAGAGATCGCTCAGATCAAGTCCCTGGTCGCGGCGGCGGCCGGCATAGACGAGGCCCGCGGCGACAAGATCGAGGTCATCAACGTCCGCTTCAACCGCGATACCGGCCTGCCGGGCGGCCTGGACGACAAGCCCTCGCTGCTGGACTTCTCCAAGGCCGACATCATGCGCCTGATTGAATTGGGCATTCTGGCGGTGGTGGCGCTTCTGCTGATCTTCTTCGTCCTGCGCCCCTTGCTGAAGACGGCCGGTTCGGGCGGCGGGGCGCCGGGCGTGCCGGCCCTGGCCGGTCCGGATGGAACGCCTGTCACCGCCCTGACGACGACGGTCATCGGCCCGGACGGACAGCCCCAGCTGGTCCAACTGCCGGCGCCCAACGAGATGGACCAGAAGATCGACATCGCCCGTATCGAAGGGCAGGTGAAGGCGTCTTCGGTCAAGAAGGTCGCCGACTTCGTCCAGGCCCATCCTGACGAGGCCGCCAACATCCTGCGCAACTGGGTGGCGGAAGGCTGATGGCCAAGCTGGTTTCGAAAAAGCCGGTCATCGAGGACCCCAATCGGCTGACCGGCCCCGAGAAGGCGGCCGTCATCCTGCTGGCCCTGGGCGAAGACCACACCGCCCTGTGGGAGAGGCTGGACGACGAGGAGGTCAAGGAGATCTCCCAGGCCATGGCGACCCTGGGCAATGTGACGGCCGAGGCGGTCGAGGCCCTGATGCTGGAGTTCGTGTCCGGCCTGTCGGGCACGGGCGCCGTCATGGGCAGTTTCGAACAGACCCAGAAGCTGCTCAGCGCCTTCCTGCCCAAGGATCGCGTCGACGGCTTGATGGAGGAAATCCGCGGTCCGGCCGGCCGGACCATGTGGGACAAGCTGGGCAATGTGAACGAGGCGGTTCTCGCCAACTATCTGAAGAACGAATATCCCCAGACCGTCGCCGTCATCCTGTCCAAGGTGAAGTCCGACCACGCCGCCCGGGTGCTGACGGCCCTGCCGGAGGATTTCGCCCTGGAATGCGTCCAGCGGATGCTGCGGATGGAGCCTGTCCAGCGCGAAATCTTGGACAAGATCGAGGCGACCCTTCGCACCGAATTCATGTCGAACCTGGCGCGCACCTCCAAGCGCGACAGCCACGAAATGATGGCCGACATCTTCAACAGTTTCGACCGACAGACCGAGGCGCGCTTCATCGGCGCCCTGGAAGAGCGCAACCGCGAATCCGCCGAACGCATCCGCGCCCTCATGTTCGTCTTCGAAGACCTGTCCAAGCTGGATCCGGGCGGGGTTCAGACCCTTCTGCGGGCCGTGGACAAGGACTCGCTGGGCCTGGCGATGAAGGGGGCCTCCGAAGGGCTGCGGGAGATGTTCTTCTCCAACATGTCCGAACGCGCCGCCAAGATCCTGCGCGAAGACATGGAGTCCATGGGGCCGGTGCGGCTGAAGGACGTGGATGGGGCCCAGATGGCCATGGTCCAGGTCGCCAAGGATCTGGCCGCGCGCGGCGAGATCATGCTGGCCGGCCAAGGCTCCGACGACGAGTTGATCTACTGACATGAGCACCCCCTTCGCCTTTGACACCGAGTTCGACGCCGACGGCGCGGTGGTGCGCGCCGGCGCCTGGAAGCCGGTCAAGCGCAGCTACATGCCCGCAGAGGTCGAGGCCCTGGTCGCCACCGCCCGGCTGGAGGCGCGCCAGGAGGCCCTCGCCGAGGTCGAAAACATCCGGGCCATGGCCCTGACCAACATCGCCCAGGCCGCCGCCGCCGCCCTGCCGTCGCTGCGAACCGTCGCCCAGACCCATCGCGAACAGTCCGCCGACCTGGCCCTGGCGGCGGCGCGGGCCATCGCCGACGCCGCCCTGCACCGCTTCCCCCAGGCGCCGTTGCGCGCCGCCCTGGAGTCCCTGGCTCAAGAGATCGACGCCTCGCCGCGCCTGGTGATCCGGGCCTCGGGCCTGGACGAGGTGGTGCGCGGCCAAATCGAACAGGCCTGCGCCGACAGCGGCTTCACCGGCGTCGTCGCCTTCCGCGACGAACCCGGCATGGCGGTCGCCGCCTTCCAGCTGGAGTGGGCCGACGGTCGCGCCGATCACGATCCCGAAGGTTCCGCCGCCCGCGTCGCGGAGGCCCTGAGCGCCGCCCTGGCGGCCGAGGCGGGACACGCCGAACCCCCAATCCACACCGACCGGAGTGAGTTCTGATGGCCTCCGACGATCTATCGCTCGAGGAATTTCCCGACTCCACCGCCCTGGCCGTCGCCGACGACGCGGGCGAAAAAACCGCCGCCGATCTGGCGACGGTGTTCGAGGTTCCGGTCAATATCTCGGCCGTGCTGGGCAAGTCGCACATGTCGGTCGCTCAGTTGCTGAAGCTGAACAAGGGTTCGGTGCTGGAGCTGGACCGCAAGGTCGGCGAGGCGATCGACATTTTCGTCAACAACCGTTTGATCGCGCGCGGCGAGGTCGTCGTGGTCGAGGATCGGCTGGGCGTGACCATGACGGAAATCATCAAGACTGAGGACTCGGGCGGCTGACGCGCGCTGCGCGTCGGACCGGGTGAAGGATTAGAGGAGAAGAACGATGCGTCTTCTGGTGGTAGGCAGACTGAGCGGACAGCTCGCTTCGGCGGTGAAGATGGCCATGGCGCACGGCGCCAAGGTCAGTCACGTCGAGCGCGCGGATCAGGCGACAGAACAGCTTCGACGGGGGCAGGGCGCCGACCTGCTGATGGTCGATTATCAGCTCGACATCGCCGCCTTGATCGCCGCAAACGAGGCCGAGCGGATCACTGTGCCGGTGGTGGCCTTCGGGGTCGACGCCGACGCCCGCGAGGCGGCCGCCGCCATCAAGGCCGGGGCCAAGGAGTTCATCCCCCTGCCGCCCGATGCGGAGATGATAGCGGCGGTCCTGGCCGCCGTCGCCGACGACGAAAAGCCGATGATCTCGGCCGATCCGGCGATGAAGGCGGTGCTGCAACTGGCCGATCAGGTGGCGCGCTCCGAAGCCTCCATCCTGATCACCGGCGAAAGCGGCGTCGGCAAGGAGGTGATGGCGCGCTACATGCACGACCATTCGCGCCGGTCCGAAAAGCCCTTCATCAGCGTCAACTGCGCGGCCATTCCCGATAATCTGCTGGAATCGGAACTGTTCGGTCACGAGAAGGGCGCCTTCACGGGCGCCGTCGCCCGCCGGATCGGCAAGTTCGAAGAGGCCGACGGCGGCACCCTGCTGCTGGACGAAATCTCCGAGATGGACGCCCGGCTCCAGGCCAAGCTGCTGCGCGCCATCCAGGAGCGGGTGATCGACCGGGTGGGCGGCTCCAAGCCCGTGCCGGTGAATATCCGCATCATCGCCACCTCCAACCGCGACCTGGCCAAGGCCGTGGCGGAAGGCACGTTCCGCGAAGACCTTCTGTACCGGCTGAACGTCGTCAATCTGCGCCTGCCGGCCCTGCGCGAACGGCCGGGCGACATCGGGGTGCTGGCCGATCACTTCATCAAGAAATATGCGGCGGCCAACGGCGTGCCCGAGCGGCCGATGTCGGCGCGGGCGCGTCAGGCGATCAGCGCCCACCGCTGGCCCGGCAACGTCCGTGAGCTGGAAAACGCCATGCACCGGGCCGTGCTGCTGGCGACCGGACCCGAGATCGATGTGGACGCCATCCGCCTGCCGGACGGCCAGCCGCTGACGGCGGAAGGCGGCGGCATGATGGGAACGGCGGCCGTGGGGAACCCCTATGGCGGCGGCGTTGCGGCCCGGGCGGCCCAGGCGGCCGACGCCGTGACCCGCAGCTTCGTCGGCCAGACGGTGGCGGCGATGGAGAAGACCCTGATCCTGGATACCCTGACCCACTGTCTGGGCAATCGCACCCATGCGGCCAACATCCTGGGCATCTCCATCCGGACCCTGCGCAACAAGCTGAACGAATACGCCGAGGAGGGGACGGTCATTCCCGCCCCGCAGTCCGGCGTCTCGGCCTCGGGCTACGCCGCCTGAGCATGGGGCGCGGTCTGGACAGGCGGAGGCTGATGGCCGGCGCAGGCGCGCTGGGCCTGGCCGCCTGCACGCCGCGCAGCCAGACCAAGGTCAAGGCCGAGGCGGCCCCGGACCTGTTCCTGAACGATCTGGAGACGCGGTGGGGCGGGCGGCTGGGCGTCGCCGCCCTGGACGTCGGCAGCGGGGTGCGGGCGCTGTGGCGCAGCCAGGAGCGGTTTCCCTTCTGCTCGACCTTCAAACCCTTTCTGGCGGCGGCCATCCTGCAAAGGGTGCAGCGGGACGAGGAAAGGCTGGACCGGCCGGTCCGCATCACCTCGGCCGACATCATTCCCCATGCGCCCGTGACCGAAAAGGCGGTGGGGCGGACGCTCACCATCCGCGAACTAATGCAGGCGGCGGTGGAGGTCAGCGACAATCCGGCCGCCAATATCCTGATCCGCGAGATGGGCGGAATCGGCGTATGGCGTTCGTGGTGGCCGACCTTCGGCGACACGACGACCGTCATCTCTCGGCTGGAGCCGGACTTGAACACCGCCCTGCCTGACGATCCGCGCGACACCTGCCTGCCGGAACAGACCGTCGCCAACATCCGCGAAATGGCCTTCAGCGATCGACTGACGCCGGCGCACGACGCCCTGTTGCACGGCTGGCTGACCGCCTCCCCGACCGGCCCCAACCGGATCAAGGCGGGCGCGCCCGAGGGTTGGAGCGTCGCGCACAAGACCGGTTCGGGCGCCCGCGGCACGACGAACGACGTGGGCATGCTGACCCCGCTCAGCGGTTCGCCGGTCATCATCGCCGCCTATTTCACCGGCGCCGCCTCCGCGACTGACGATCAGCGCGACGCCGTGATCGCCGAGGCGACCCGCCGCGCCCTGAAGGCCCTGGGCCGTGACTGATGCGCCGATCATGATGAAGGACGGCATGGCGCGCCCCACGGGTCGCGACGTGCTGAGCTGGGTCAACCGCGGCGAGGTGCTGATGGCGGTCGGTGTGATCGGCGTGATCATGCTGCTGATCCTGCCGATCCCCAAGATGCTGCTGGACCTGCTGCTGGCGATCTCGCTGGTCTCGTCCGTGCTGATCCTGATGACCGCCGTGATGATGAAGAAGCCGCTGGACTTCGCCATCTTCCCGACGGTTCTGCTGGTTTCGACCCTGTTCCGCCTGGGCCTGAACCTGGCCTCGACGCGGCTGATCCTGACCCACGGTCAGGAAGGCCACGACAGCGCCGGCCAGGTGATCAACGCCTTCGGCGAGCTGATGATGGGCGGAAATTTCATCATCGGGGTGATCATCTTCGCCATCATCCTGGTGGTGAACTTCGTCGTCATCACCAAGGGTTCGACCCGGATCGCCGAAGTCTCGGCCCGCTTCACCCTGGACTCCATGCCGGGCAAGCAGATGGCGATCGACGCCGACCTGTCTTCGGGACTGATCACCGAGGATCAGGCCAAGCTGCGCCGCAAGGAGCTGGAGCAGGAATCGACCTTCTTCGGGGCCATGGACGGCGCCTCCAAATTCGTGCGCGGCGACGCCGTCGCCGGCCTGATCATCACCTTCATCAACGCCATCGGCGGCATATTGATCGGCACCCTGCAGCACGGCATGCCGGCCATGGACGCCGCCAACACCTATGTGCAGCTGACCATCGGCGACGGTCTGGTCACCCAGGTGCCGGCCATCATCATCTCGATCGCCGCCGGCTTCCTGGTGTCCAAGGCCGGCGTCGAGGGCACGGCGGACAAGGCCCTGGTGACCCAGCTGGCCACCAACCCCGTGTCTCTGGGCGTGGTGTCGGGGGCGGCGGGTCTGATCGGCCTGATCCCCGGCATGCCGCTGATCCCCTTTGCCGCCCTGGCCATCGGTTCCGGCTTCATGGCCTGGCGCCTGGGCCGCCAAAGGCTCAAGCCCCAGCCGACGGAGGCCGAGGTCGCCGCTGCGGCCGCCCCCAAGGAGGAGGTCGAAGAGCCGATCTCGAACGTGCTGACGATCGACGAGGTCAAGATCGAGCTGGGCTATTCGCTGCTCAGCCTGATCAATGATCTGGAAGGGCGGCGTCTGACCGATCAGATCAAGGCGCTCCGTCGGTCGCTGGCTCAGGAATACGGTTTCGTCATGCCGCAGGTCCGCATCCTGGACAATATGCGCCTGCCGACCCAGGGCTACGCCATCCGCATCAAGGAGATGGAGGCTGGGGCGGGCGAGGTGCGTCTAGGGCATCTGATGGCGATGGACCCGGCGGGGGGGCAGGTGGATCTGCCGGGCGAACATATGCGCGAGCCCGCCTTCGGCCTGCCCGCCACCTGGATCAGCGAAACCCTGCGCGAAGAAGCGACCTTCCACGGCTATACGCTGGTCGATCCTTCCACGGTCCTGACGACGCACCTGACCGAGATCCTGAAGGAGAATATGGCGGACCTGCTGTCCTACGGCGAGGTGCAGAAGCTGCTGAAGGAGTTGGGAACCGAAGAGAAGAAGCTGGTCGAGGAGCTGATCCCCAGCGTCGTCAGCGTCACCACCCTGCAAAGGGTGCTTCAGGCCCTGCTGCGCGAGAAGGTGTCGATCCGCGATCTGCCCGCCATTCTGGAAGGGCTGGCCGAGGCCGCGCCCCACAGCACCAGCGTCACCACCCTGGTCGAACACGTCCGCGCCCGCCTGGCCCGTCAGCTGTGCTGGCAGCACCAGGGCGGCGACGGCGCCCTGCCGATCGTCACCCTGTCGCCCGAATGGGAGAACGCCTTCGCCGAAAGCCTGATCGGCGGCGGCGAGGACAAGCAGCTGGCCATGGCGCCGTCGCGGCTGCAGGACTTCATCCGCGCCGTCCGCGACACCTTCGAACGGATCGCCATGTCCGGCGAGAATCCCGTCCTGCTGACCGGGCCCCAGACTCGCCCCTATGTCCGCTCGATCATCGAGCGGTTCCGGGGCCAGACGGTGGTCATGAGCCAGAACGAAATCCACCCCCGCGCCAAGCTTCGGACCCTGGGCCAGGTCTAGAGCAATCCAAACCATGGTCTGCGATCCGATCAAGGACCGATCAACCTGTATCGGATGTTGGACTGGACCTTGGGCAGGGCCCGTCTGCAGACCGCGATCGGCCGAGGTTCAGGCCCAAAAAAGGGTGCGCCGATCAGGCTGTGGGGGTGTTGCCGAGGCGGCTGACCGCCAAGGTGACGTGGCCTGTGAGAGCCTCAGACGACGGGTTTGCTTGCTGATCGCCTGGCCAGAGCCGCCAGAGCAGAATCGTTTCTGCCGGAACCGCGCAGCGGTTCCGGCAGAAGGATGGGTCCTGCTCTCGCCCTAATCTGGAGCCTGATTAAGGCGTCAGCGGAACCGCGAGGCGATTCCTGGGCAACAGATCAGGCTCTAGAAGCGCCCGTTGATGCTGAACTGGAAGGTGCGGCCAACCGTGCTGTAGATGGCGCCGACCGCCTCCTCTTCCCACCGTTTATTGGAGAGGTTGTTGACGTTGAAACGCACATCGACCTCATCGTTGAGCTGATAGCCGACATACAGGTTGTATATGGCGTAGCCCTTGCGGTCGAGGTAGGCGTTCTGTTCGATCGTCGCCGGCACCGAACCGTTGAAGCGGATGGTGTCGGACTGCGTGTAGAAGTTCAGGCTGGTGGAGATTCTCTTGCGCGTGTAGCCGATCGTGGTGTTGCTCTGCCACTTCGGCGTGCCGATGCTGCCGAGATACTGCTCGGTGTCGCCCGCCAGACCCGTGGGGCTAAAGCTCGACTCGTAGACGCGGTAGAGGTTGCTGTTCACCGACACGCTGCCCCAGTCGCTCGACGACCCGAACAGCTCCGCCAGCTTTTTGCGATAGACGACGACGATGTTGGCGGCGCGCAGGTTGGTCTGAGCCAGGTTCAGATATGTGGACTGCCAGCCGTCGTTGACGCTGAACGCGCGGCTGGGGTTCGGCTCCGTCCCCGACGTGTACCGCGGAACCGAGCCGCAGGTGTTCAGACCGAACTGGCCGCTATTGTCCGGATAGGACGCGGAGTCGTAGCAGTAGGTCAGAAGTTGTTCCGCCGAGACGCGGGTCAGCTGGTCCTTCAGTTGGATGTCGATGTAATCGAACGACATCCGCAGGTTCGGCACGTAGCGCGGTTCAAGCACCACGCCCGCCGTCCAGCTTTCGCCGCGCTCCGGTTTCAGTTCATCGTTGCCGAAGCGGGCGCCCAGCACCGAAGGCGTGCCGGGACTGAAGGTGCTGAGGAAGGTTTCGGCTTCGGCGTTGGTCGATGCGTAGCCCGCCGCGCGAACAGCGGCGATACAGTTGGCCTTCCGCGTCGCCGGGTTCAGGCCCGAGTTGATATTGCCGACTGCGCAGGGGTCGCTCATCGACGTGAAGGAAGCCTGACCGCCCAAGAACAGCTCGACGCCGTCCGGCTGGCGAATCGAGCGGGTGACATTGCCGCGGAAGGTGATGTCGCGGATCGGCTGGAAAGTGGCGGCGAGCGACCAGATCTTCGACCAGTCGCCGTCGTAGGTCGGGCTGACCGTCGCACCTTGCTGGTTTACGAAGGTCGCGGCGTCGCCGGTCTGCTTGGACCAACGAACCGCCGAGTTGATTTCCAGACGTTGGGCGAACGGCAGGTTGAAGCCATTGCCCAGGACGGGGATATTCACCTCGACGCCGTATTCCTGCGCCTCGGTCTCGTACTGAGTCGCCGAGATCGCCGCCGATCGCGTGCGACCGTAGCGCGAAACGTCATCGACCCAGTAGTCGTTCTTCGTGGTGCGGCGTTCGGCGGCGAGCGCCACGCCCAGCGGACCGCCCGGCAGTTCGAACAGGTCCCCGGTCACCGAGCCTTGCAGGAAGGTCTGGACGTTCTCGAAGGCGTAGAACTGCTGAGCGGTGACGTAGTCTTTCGCCGCCTGCGTCATCTGATTGTAGCCGAACGGATTCAGCGGTTGGCAGCTGTCGATCATGGCCTGGGTCACGACGGGCTGGAACGGCTGCTTCGCGACCAGGCCATTCGCCGCCGGAGTGTCGGCCAGGTTGGTGACAATCACCGACGGGCTCTTGCCCAGATAGGCGGAAGGGTTGGTCTTGGCGCGGCAGGTGATGGCGCCGCTGCTGTCGCGAACGGTGTCGATCGCCAGCAGGTACTCCAGGTCCCGAATACCAGTGAACTCGACCTTACCATCAGCCTTGCCGTAGGTGTAGGACACGTCCCAGGTCCAGTTGCGGTGCAGGAAGTCGAAGTCGCCCTTCAGGCCTTGGGCGAAGTTGCCGATGTTGGTGACGCCGCGCTGAGGGTTGTCGCCCAGGATGTCCTGGTTGGTGCGCGACATGATGAAGTTGTTGGCGCTATTGACCGCGCCGCTGCTGCGCAGCAGCTGCTGCGACGTCGCACTCAGGTACGGGTTGTTGATGCTGATCAGAATGCCCGAAGTCTCGCTCCCGGCGGAGGTCACGGCGTTACCGGAAGCCCCATTTCGCGGCAGCACCGTTTCAACCGTCGAATAGATGTTCTGGCTGTAGGCCTTGATCCGGTCGTTGATGTCAAACGTCGCGAAGACCGTGAAGTTCTTACGGGTCTGCTCGTTTTGAATCAGGCTGTAGCGGCTGGTGTTATTGCCTTCGATTCCGGGCGCGGAGCCCAAGGTGCCTTGATCCTGCGCCCCGATATTGGCGAACGACCAATTTTCGGCCTCGCCGTTGGCGTTGAAGCGCACCGGCTTGGCGATGAAGGGGAACAACGCCCGAGTCGCCGGGTCCGTATTGGCGATCCGCGGAATGTTCGAATAGAGCGAGCCGACGATCAGGTTGATGTCGGTGTTCGGGTTCTGGGCCAGATACTCGCGCAGGGTCGGCAGCTTGCTCTGCAGCACGTTGATGGCGAGAGTGTTCTGCTGGGCGGCGGTCAGGCCGGCGGGCGGCGTCACGCCGTACCTGGCGAACACGGCCGCAGCCGTGACGCCGGTCGGCAGCGAGGTCGGCGCGAAGTTCGGGAAGGTGCCCGACGGCGCATTGGTGAAGTACAGGCCGTTGCCGGTGGGAATGCCGGGGACCAACTGCGAAGTCGAGCTGACCGAACCCGTCGGCAACAGACACGCCGTCACCCCGACGATCGTCGTCGGACAGGCCGCAGTGGAACTCGTCGGGGTAAACGCGATACCCGACGGATACTGCAGCGAGTTGCGCGTGAAGTAGGCGTAGGCCGTGGACGGGATGCCGTCGTCGGTGTTGCGCAGGAACGCCCCGTTGTTCAGACCGGCGATGTCAATCGCTGCGTTGGCGGCGAAGTTCGGGTTCCGCTTGGACCCGTTGAACGCATTGGTCACGCCGGTCGCGGCGTCGAGCGTCCACGGCCGGGCGTCGGCGTACAGGGCGTCGGTCTTGGTTTCTTCGAAGGCCAGGGTCAGGTTGGCCCGGTCATCCATCAGGTTCTCACCGTGGATGACGCTGAAGCTGTAGCGGTTGGCGTCGCCCTGCTCGGAGGTCCGCGCAGAGACGCGCGCCTCGCTGCCGACGTACTTGTCCTTGATGATGTAGTTTATCACCCCCGCGATGGCGTCCGACCCATAGGCGGCCGCGCCGCCGACGGTCAGGGTGTCGACGCGGTCGATCAACTGCGACGGAATGGCGCCGAGATCGACCTGGGAGCCGGCGTTGTTGCCGGTGACGAACAGCGTCGCGGCGTTGCCCGACACCTGACGGCGGCCGTTGACCAACGTCAGGGTGCGCTGGCTGCCCAGACCCAGCAGGTCGGCGAAGGCAGTGCCCAGGCTTGAGGTCTGGCCGCCGTTGCTTCCATAAGGACTGGCGCCGGCATAGACCATCGGCTGGCTCAGCACGATGTCGTAAGCATTGTTGAAGCCGCGCTGAATGATTTCTTCCTTGGTGACCTGCACCCCGGGAATCGTCCCGTCGAACTGCGGCCGCTTAATGCGCGAACCGGTTACGACGACTTCGGTCACGGTCTGAGCCGGTGCGGCTTCCTGGGCATGGGCATGACCCCCCAGTACGGCGGCCACTGCGGCGCCGGTTAGCAAAGCAACTTTCATCTTGTATCCCCCAGATACGCCTGTCCGCTTCCGCGGTTGTTGAAGAGCTGACACAATCGACTTGTAAATTGGAGTAGACCGCCGCCTGCGGCGCGACAATATTATACCGTGTCGCATTCCTGCATCATAAACGCCTGGTTGCTGACGTAATCGTATTTGTACCGCCTCAGCGGTACGAGCGCTTAGGCTCCCCCTTGTCGAGACCTGTCATCGACAGCCGCCTTTGGGGCCGGCTTTGGGCATGACGGATCGGAGGGGCGCTCCCTCGCCTTCGCACTCTTGGACGCCATCGTGCCTTGGCGGCGCGGAATGTGGATTCGGCCTAGTCGGCGACCGTCCAGCCGCCGGCGGAGGCGGCGCGCGCGGCCTCATTGACCGGGCGGGCGATCAGGCCGGACTGGGTGATCCAGACCTCATAGCGCGCGCCCTCGGCCATCGGCATATAGGCGGCCGAGCCGTAGAGGGTATCGGCGGCGTCGATGTAGCGCCGGTAACGCCGGATCGCGTCCCAGGCCTCGACCTTATAGGGCAGGGCGCCGTTGCGGGCGTTTTCCTCGATGGCCGCCAGATCATAGGCGCTGCGTTCGGCGGTCAACTCCTGTTCGACCGTGCGATAGCGACCCGACAGGCGTTCCAGCCGATATTGGGAATCCAGACCCAGCACATTGGCCCAAGGTTTCCACTTCAGCACCTGGGCGTCGATCCGCCAGTCGTCGCCGTGGACAGGATAGAGGGTCGCTGCGGCCGGCCTGTCCTGCGACAGGGGCGTCAGCTCGATCTCATAATACTGCGGCCCGAGGCGCCTCAGTTCCAGGCTCGCCACCGGACGTTCATAGGTCAGCCGGTCGTAGGTCTGAAGGTTCAGGCCGAACAGGGTCGCCAGGGACGCCAGCCAGAGGACGCCGCCGCCGAGCGCCGCGCCCGCCACGCCCCGCACCGCCCTGCCGCCGAACAGGGCGCGCAAGCCGCGGACCAGCAGAACCAGGCCAATCAGGGCCGCCGCCGCCGGTAAAATCCACCACCACCAGATCATCGCTCTTCCCCCCGTTTTCCGCCCGCCGCAGACCGGCAAGCCAGACCATACTCATCAGAAGACGCGAAAGGCCCAAGAGTTTCGTGTGACTGCCGTTTGACGCAGCCTCGGTCGCCGCTAATGCTGCGCCGCATGAAACTTCCCTCGAGCCAAAGCTGGTCGCGGTTCAGCGATTTTGTGCGCACGCCCTCCCTGGCGCGATCCGTCACCGGCCTGCTGGTCCTGGCCTTCGTCCTGCTGCTGACGGTCAACATCTCGACCTTCGTCATGATACAGCGCACCGCCACGGTTAACGATGCGATCGAACACGCCCAGCAGATGCGCCGCCAGTCGCGCACGGTCCTGATCTCCATGCTGAATGCGGAGACCGCGCAACGCGGCTTTCTGCTGACCGGCCGCAGCGATTTCCTGACGCCCTTTGAGGAGGCGCGCGCGGAGCGCGAGCCTGCCCTGGCGTTTCTCGAAGAAGGCGCGGCGGCCGACCCGACGCTCCGGGCGCCGGTGGCCCAAATCCATAGGCTCTCCGACGCCAAGCTGAGGGAGATGGAGGCGACCCTGGCCTTGGCGCGTGAGGGCCGCATAGGCCAAGCGATCCAGACGGTGCGGTCCGGCGAAGGCAAACGCTATATGGACGAGCTGCGCCAGACCATCGACGATTTCGACGCCTTCAAGTCCGCGCGCATCGCCGAACGGACCCGCGTGTCCGAGCGCGCCGCCATGATGACCGTGGTGATGAACGCCATCACCGGCCTGCTGGTCCTGGTCCTTGCGCTGCTCTCGGCCTGGATGGTGCGGCGCTATGTCGGCGAGATTCAGCACGCGCGCGAGGAGGTGGCCGCCATCAACGCCGGCCTGGAGGACATGGTGCGCGACCGCACCGCCGCCCTGACCCGCGCCAATGAGGAAATCCAGCGCTTCGCCTATATCGTCAGCCACGATCTGCGCGCGCCCCTGGTCAATGTGATGGGCTACACCTCCGAACTGGAGCAGGCCGGAAAGATCATCGAGCGCGGGCTGGCCGAGGCCGAGGCGGAACGCGAGGTGTCGGCCGACATCGTCACCGCCGTGCGCGAAGACATGCCCGAGGCCCTGGGCTTCATCCGCGCCTCGACCGAAAAGATGGACCGGCTCATCAACGCCATCCTGCGCCTGTCGCGCGAGGGGCGTCGCAATCTCCTGCCGGAGACCCTGGACATGACCGCCATGGCTCGCAACATCGCCGACAGCGTTCACCATCAGACCGAGGCCGCCGGCGCCCAGATCCTGGTGGAGGCCCTGCCGTCGATCGAAAGCGACCGCCTGTCGATGGAACAGATTCTGGGCAATCTGATCGACAATGCGGTCAAATATCTGGACGCCGGCCGCCCTGGCGAAATTGTCATATCCGGCGAAGACCTGCCCGGCGGCTGGGTCGTCTACCGGGTCGCCGACAACGGTCGCGGCATCGCCGCGCGGGACCACGAACGCATCTTCGAACTGTTCCGGCGCTCCGGAAAACAGGACCGAAGAGGCGAGGGCCTGGGCCTGGCCTTCGTCCGCAACAGCGTTCGGCGCATCGGCGGCACGATCGATATCGAGTCCGAGCTTGGCAAGGGCTCGACTTTCCTCCTGAAATTCCCCAAACGACTGATCCTGTCGGAACCTGGAGGCGTACTGTGACGCAAGCCGTCAAAATCATCATGGTCGAGGATGACCACGGTCACGCCAAACTGATCGAAAAGAACATCCGTCGCGCCAACATCAGCAACGAGATCAAGCATTTCGATGAGGGCGGGGCCGCTCTGGACTATCTGTTCAGCGCGGAAATCCTGGCCAACGGCCCGCTGCTGATCCTGCTGGACCTGAACCTGCCCGACATGTCGGGCACGGACATTCTGGAAAAGGTGAAGGCCGACGACCGTTTGAAGCGGGCGCCCGTCGTGGTTCTGACCACCACCGACGACAAGGTCGAAATCCAGCGCTGCTACGACCTGGGCTGCAACGTCTACATCACCAAGCCTGTCGATTATGAGTCCTTCGCCGGCGCGATCCGTCAGCTGGGTCTCTTCCTGTCGGTCATGCAGGCGCCGGAGATTTAACGATCGGACTGTCCGGCCCCATCCGTCTGCTCTACATCGACGACGACCGCGGCCTGTCGCGGCTGGTCGAGAAGGAACTGACCCGCCACGGCTATGCCGTCACCTGCGCCCCGGACGGCGACGCGGGTTTGGAGCTGCTCGCCGCCAACGAATACGACATCTGCGCCCTGGACCACTATATGCCCAGCCGGGACGGTCTGGACGTCCTGCCGGACATCCTGGCCCTGCCCGCCCCGCCGCCCGTGGTCTATGTGACGGGGGCCCAGGACGGGCGGATCGCCGTCGCCGCCCTGCGCGCCGGGGCGGCGGACTATGTCATCAAGGACGTGTCCGAGGACTTCACCGCCCTGCTGCGGTCGGCCCTGGAGGACGCCCTGCTGCGCCGGCGGCTTCAGCGCGAGAACGAGATCGCCCAGGAAGAGATTCGTCTGGCCCGCGACCGCGCCGAGGCCATGCTGCGCGAGGTCAATCACCGCGTCGGCAATTCGCTGCAGCTGGTGTCCAGCTTCATGTCCCTGCAGATGCGCCACATCAGCGATGAAGGCGCCAGAGAGGCCCTGCGCGAATCCCAGGCCCGGATCGAGGCCGTGGCCCACGTCCATCGCCGCCTCTACACCTCCGGCGACATGAGCCGGGTGGCCATGGACGAATATCTGCAAGGCCTGATGGACGAGCTGTCCAAGTCGCTCGGGCCCGGTGAAGGTTCGCCGCGTCTGGTCATCGACGCCGCTCCCCTTTGGGTCACGACGGACCAGGCCGTGTCCCTGGGCGTCGTCGTCGCCGAACTGGTCACCAATGCGGTGAAATACGCCTATCAGCCTGGGCAGGGCGGGGAGATACGCATCAGTCTGAAGCCGGACGGCGAGCATCGCGCCCTGTTGACGGTCGAAGACGACGGGCCGGGTCTGGGCGACGGAACACCCAAGGGCACCGGCCTGGGCGGCAAGATCATTTCGGCCATGGCCTCGGGCCTGCGCTCAGCCGTCGAGTTCGACGCGGCGCACAAGGGCGTGCGCGCCAAATTGGCGTTCGACCTCTAAGGTCGGATCTGCATCATGCTCCAGTTCGGCCTTCGTAATCCCGCGCTCGACTATCGCCACCGCGCCACGGCCTTCGGCGTGGTGGAGCGCGACGGCCTGATCGCCTGCGTCCGGGTCGAACGAGCGGCCGGCGCCTATTTCGATCTTCCCGGCGGGGCGGTGGATGGCGAGGAGACCGAGGTCGAGGCCCTGGTGCGCGAGTTCGTCGAGGAAACCGGCCTCTCTGTGACGCCTCTGAACCGCATCGCCGAGGCGGGCCAGTATCATCTGAAAAGCACCGGCGAGCCCCTCTGCAACGTCGGCGGCTTCTGGACCGCGACGGTCACGGCCGAGAACCCCCAGGCCAAGTGCGAGGACGATCACACCCTGGTCTGGCTGGACCCGACCGTGGCTTTGTCGCGTCTGCGCCACGACTCCCACGCCTGGGCGGTCGCGGTGTGGCTGCGTCGGGCAAGCTGAGCCTTACGGAACGGCCCGGACCCGCTCCCGTTTCTCCTTCACCTTGCAGCGCCATCGCGGCGTCGCTCGAAACAGGAGAATTCCCATGCCAGATCAAGACCGTATTGAAGGCTCCGCCAAGAATGTCGGCGGCAAGATCAAGGAAGGCGTCGGCAAGATGACCGGCGATTCCAAGCTTCAGGCTGAGGGGAAGGCGGACCAGGTCGAAGGCAAGGTCCAAAACGCGGTCGGCGGCGTGAAGGACAGCCTGCGCGACAATCGCAACTGACGCGACCGACTATTTAAAGACGTTCAACGCCGTCCGCAGTCGCGGGCGGCGTTTTCGTTCGGGTCAGTCACCCCATAGCTTCAGCGTCAGCCCCTTGTCCTGGGGCGCCCCAACCGGTCGGCATTCCGAGCTGAAGCCGCCCCGTTCGGGACGGGGGCGGCAATCCACCTCCTTGGGCCGGGGAGAGTCGGTCGGCGCCCGCGACTGGGGGCCGCACTGCAGGCCGTAGGACGAGCCGCCCTGGGCCGCCTGGGCCATCTGGCAGTCGCCCGCCATCCCCTCAGGGCGCAGGGCGTCGGGCAGATCCGGCCCCAGAGCCAGGGCCAGCTGGGCGCGAACCTCGGCCTGACAGACTTCCAGCGATCTCGCGCCGCGCAGCTGCGGGCTGCACCGCGCCCGCTCATAGCCGAACGGATCGGCGAGACCCCATTCCGGAACATTGTGGGCGGGACGCGGCGGCGGGGCTTCGGCGGCGGGCGGCGCCTCCCACACCACGGTCGGAGCGGCCTGTTGGGCCAGAAGCAGCAGGGCGAAGGCGACGAGCATTCTCAGGCCTCTTTGCACTGTCGCCAGGGCGGTTTCGCCCCGGACGCGAAACCTACCTTGTCAGCGCCCGCATCGCCTTGTCGAGCCCTTCCAGCGTCAGGGGGAACATTCGGTCATCCATCAGCTCCCGCAACAGGCCGACCGAGGCGGTGTAGCTCCAATACCGTTCCTGCACCGGGTTCAGCCAGACCGACTTGTCCCACTGCTGACGGGCCCGCTTCATCCACACCGCCCCGGCCTCCTCGTTCCAGTGTTCGACCGAACCGCCGGGCATGGTGATCTCATAGGGGCTCATGGTCGCATCGCCGACGAAGATGGCGCGCCAGTCGCCGGGGTATTTGTGCAGCAGGTCCCAGGTGGCGATCCGCTCGGTGTGACGCCGCCGGTTGTCTTTCCAGACGCCTTCGTACAGGCAGTTGTGGAAGTAGAAGAACTCCAGGTTCTTGAACTCGGTCCGGACGGCCGAGAACAGCTCCTCCACCAGCTTGATATGGCCGTCCATCGATCCGCCGATGTCCAGGAACAGCAGCACCTTGATCGTGTTGCGCCGCTCGGGCCGCATCTGGATGTCCAGCCAGCCCTGGCGGGCCGTGCCGTCGATGGTGCCGTCGATGTCCAGCTCTTCCGCCGCCCCTTCGCGCGCGAACCGGCGCAGGCGACGCAAGGCAACCTTGATGTTGCGCGTGCCCAGTTCGACCGTGTCGTCCAGGTTCTTGAACTCGCGCTTCTCCCACACCTTGACCGCCCGGCCATGTCGTCCGGGTCCGCCGATCCGCACGCCTTCCGGATTATAGCCGCCGTGACCGAAGGGGCTGGTCCCGCCCGTGCCGATCCATTTTGAGCCGCCGGAATGGCGTTCCTTCTGCTCCTCCAGCCGCTGTTTCAGCGTCTCCATCAGCCTGTCGAACCCACCGAGCGCCTCGATCTGGGCCTTTTCCTCGTCGGTCAGATATTTCTCGTTCAGCAGCCGCAGCCAGTCCTCGGGGATGTCGGTCGTCAGATCTTCGCCCGCGCCGACAGATTCGACGCCCTTGAACACGGTCCCGAACACCTGGTCGAACCGGTCATAGTGTTTCTCGTCCTTGACCAGCACCGCGCGCGACAGGTGGTAGAAGGTCTCGACCTCGCGGCCCGCCAGATCGTGATCCATGGCCTCCATCAGATGGAGCCATTCCTTCATCGACACCGGAACCTTGGCGTCGCGCAGGGCGGTGAAGAAGGGCAGGAGCATGGGCTCTTAATGCCGCAAAGCCGAAGCTTTAGGGAGCGACTTTCTCTGTCGGGAGGCTGCGCGAGAACATGATCGCGCCCACGAGGTTTGTGGGCGTATCGCCTTCTGACGGTCCCGTCACACGCCCCTTGAAACTCCATTCGCCTTGATGGGTCACCAGAACGAGTGTGAGCATGGGACGACCGTCGATCTTGATATCATAGCCGGCGACGCGCTGGGCCGGGGCATCGTTGATGGTGGCTGTAATCAGCCCCTCGGCGTGGGGCTTTGCATCCGGCCATCGCTGCACAATCGCGTTCATTGTGTCTTGAATTATGGCTTCCTCGCTGAAGTATCGCGCATAGCGTGTGGCGTAGCTAGTGAAGTTAACTTCCAGCAGGCGCGTGTTGCATCCCACGTCCTCACCTTCCCCAATCGAGGCTGCAGCGGGGTAGATGGTGATCTTGTCGTATTCCGGGTCTGAGAAGGCGCACACCATGCCGCTGGCTTTGTGACGGACCGTGGGGGTAGCGTCGGTGGTGATATTCTCGAAATAGCGTGCCGCATTGGCCGAGGCGATCAACTGGTCGGCGTAGGATCGGGCGGTGGCGATCTCCTCAACATTCGGCGGTTTGTTGTCAGGCGCCGTGTCTTGAGTATGGGCTGCTGTAGAATAGGCAGCCAGCAATAGCGCAATTGCAGCGACGCGGTTTGACACCGTGAACTCCTCCCTTTTTTTAAGAAAAGCACGCAGCTCGCCGAACGTCTATCCGCGCCGCAAGATGAACTCGTGGTCGCGCCAGGCGCCGACCGGGTATTCATATTCGCCCGCCTTCTCGAACCCATAGGCGGCGTACAGGCGCTGGGCCTTCTCGTTGCCGCTCCAGACGCCGATCCAGAGCGGCCCCTGGGTGTGGGCCTCCATCCAGTCCAGCGACAGGGTCAGCAGCTTCGTGCCCAGGCCCAGACCCTGGGCGGCCTTGGATACATACAGGCGGCGCAGCTCCATATGGTCCGGGCGCGCCTCCGGATGGGGCAGGCCGTTGGGGCCGGCGTTGGCGAAGGCCAGCAGTTCGCCGTCCCGCTCGGCCACCCACCAGGCTGCGTTGGGTTCGGCGAGCTTTTTCCGCGTCGGCTCGGGATCGAAACTGGCGTCCAGAAAGGCCGTGAGGTCCGCCTCGGGATAGGGAATGCCGAAGCCGGTCACGAAGGTCTCGACGAAGGTCCGACGCCCCAGGACGCCCAGGGCTTCGGCGTCTCCAGGGCGGGGGGTGCGGATCAGGATCTCGGTCATGACCCGCCCCTTAGCCTCAGAAGCCGTCCAGCGCGACCTTGCCGATCGTCGAGCCGCTTTCCAACTGGCGATGCCCGTCTAGAAGGGTCTCGACCGAAAGCCGGCCCAGGTTGCGGGTCAGGGTGGTGCGGATGGCGCCGGCGTCGACCGCCTCCGACACGGCGTTCAGGATTTCGTGCTGCCGGATCATGTCGGGGGTCTGGTGGACCGGCCGGGTGAACATGAACTCCCACACGAAACCGGCCGCCTTCTGCTTCAGCAGTTCGACCGGCAGACCCTTGAAGTCGTCAATGGCGCCGATGACCCCCTGGGGCGCCACGGCGCGGGCCAGGGCCTCGAAATGGCCGGCCGTGTGGGTCAGGGATGCGATATATTTCGGCGCCCGTTCGCCGGCTTCCGTCAGGGCTTCGTCGATGGGGCGGGAATGGTCGATGACGGCGTCCGCCCCCTGGTCCAGGCACCATTGACGGGTCTCAGGGCGAGACGCGGTGGCGACGACACGCAGTTTCGTCATGGTCTTGGCGATCTGGATCAGGATGGACCCGACCCCGCCGGCGCCGCCGACGATCAGCAGGCTCTCGTCCTCGTCCCGGTCGGCCTTCATCCGGTCGAACAGCAGTTCCCAAGCGGTGACGGCGGTCAGGGGCAGGGCGGCGGCCTCGGCATAGGTCAGGGACTGCGGCTTGCGACCCACGATCCGTTCGTCCACCGCCTGACGCTCCGCGTTCGAGCCGGGGCGGTCGATCTGACCGGCGTAGAAGACCTCGTCTCCGACCTTGAACAGGCTGACCTCCGCCCCGACGCCGATCACCACGCCTGCGGCGTCGTAGCCCAGGATGCTGGGCTGGTCCGGCTGCCGACTGCTGCGCACCTTTGTATCCACGGGGTTCAGGCTGACGGCCTTGACCGCAACAAGCAGATCCCGCGGGCGCAGGTCCGGCTCGGCGGCCTCGAACGCGATCAGGGCGGCGGGGTCCGAAACGGGGCGGGGGCCGGTCGTGCCGATGGCCTTCATGACAATGCTCCTTGGCTTGTGTCGTCGCGTCCCACATCGCCTTCAGCTACATTCGGCGCAAGAACGGCATTTTTCTGTATGTAGTACCCGAATGGATACCGTCTTTTCCGAAACCTTCGTGGCGCCGCCTCGAAACGTACGGCCGGGTGAATGCGTCGTCGACGCCGCCCTCAACCTGATCGGCGGCAAGTGGAAGGGGGTGATCGTCTATCATCTGCTCGACGGCCCCTTGCGGTTCAGTCAGGTGAAACGTCATCTTCCCGGCGTCACTCAGCGGATGCTGACAAAGCAGTTGCGCGAGCTGGAGGCGGCGGGACTGGTGCATCGGACGGTCTATGCTCAGGTTCCGCCCCGCGTCGATTACCGCCTGACCGAGGCGGGTCGGACGCTGTCTCCGGTCATCCTCGCCCTGCGCGCCTGGGGCGAGGCTCATCTGCGCATGGAGGCTGAGACATGAGCGGCCTTCCGCCCTCGACGCCGGCCCATGCGCCGGTCGCCCCCCATGCGGTGCGCGATCCCTTGGCCCACCAGTCACTGGAAGGCGAGGATTTCGCCTGGGCGACCTGCGCGGTTCGGGGAAACGCGCGCCGGACCTGTTCGGGCAAGGTTGTGTCCGCGCTCGAGGGCGGTTACGACCTTGAAGGACTAGGCCGCTCCGCGGTCGCACACGTCGCCGCGCTCGGGGAGGATTAGGACGTATAAGGCCTTGAAACCTTAAGCTTCGTCCCATCGCCATGTCAGCCCCCGCCCTGTCCCTCGATTCGACTGAAGAGACCGCCGTTCAGGTGGGCGGCTCTGTTGGCGCGCCTGCTGCGAGCGGCGTGCGGCCCGGCGCCATCATCCTGACGCGCCACGGCGAACCCGCCCTGTCGCGCAAGTGCCTTATCACCGCGCGTGAGTACGGGGACTGGTGGGCGAAGTACGAGGTCGGCGGTCTGCTGGCGGGCCAGACGCCGCCGCCCGAACTGGTCGCCGCCGCCCAGGGCGCCGGCGCCATCTACGCCTCCACCCGCCAGAGGGCCCAGGAGACGGCCGCCGCGGTCGTCGCCGGGCGGGAAGTGATGTCGGACGTCATGTTCATCGAGGCGCCCCTGCCGCCGCCGCCCATTCCCGACTGGATCAAGCTGTCGCCGAAATGGTGGGGGGTGGTGTCGCGCTTCTGGTGGCACGCCTTCGATCATCACGGCGGCCAGGAGACCCGGGCCGAGGCGGAGGTCCGCGCCGAACAGGCCGCCCAGAAGCTGATCGCCCGCGCCGAAACCGGCCAGGACGTCCTGGTCTTCGCCCACGGCTATTTCAACCATATGGTCGGCGCGCGTCTGAAGGCCGACGGGTGGAAACTGGTGCATAACCAGGGCTTCAAATACTGGTCGCAACGCCGTTACGAAAAACGCTAGCCGCATAACCGTTGATGCGGGGCGACCGGGTCTTTAGGGTCGCGCGCCATGACCGACGCCGCACCCGCCATTCCCGCCGACCTCAGCTTCGAAGACGCGCTTCAGCGTCTGGAGACCATCGTCTCGCGCCTGGAATCCGGCCAGGCGCCGCTGGAGGAATCCATCGCCCTGTACGAAGAGGGGGCCCGGCTGAAGGCCCATTGCGAAGCGCGTCTGAAGGCGGCCCAGCTGCGGGTCGAAAAGATCGTGGTCGGGCCGGACGGCCAGGCCAAGGGCGTCGAGGCGGCGTCGTTCGAATGAGGCCGCATCGTCCTCTTGCGGCCAAGGGCGGTCGATCGTCTTGAACCGGGTCATCGCCGCCAATTCGCCCGAGCAGGCCGTGATCGACCGGGTCGCCGAGGTCGCCGATCTGGTGACGGTGGCGCTGGATGAGCTGTTGCCGCGCGCCGAAGGGCCGGAATCCCGCCTGACCGAGGCCATGCGCTATGCGGCCCTGGGACCGGGGAAACGGCTGCGGCCCTTCTTCGCCCTTGAGGCGGCGCGGCTGTTCGACATCGACGCGCGGTCGGTGCTGCGCGCCGCCTGCGCCCTGGAATGCGTCCATGCCTACAGCCTGGTCCACGACGACCTGCCCTGTATGGACGACGACGACATGCGGCGCGGCCGCCCGACCGTCCACCGCGCCTATGACGAGGCCACGGCGGTCCTGGCCGGCGACGCGCTTCAGACGGCGGCCTTCGACATCATTCTGCACGAGGACACCCACGACGATCCCGCCGTCCGCTGCGAGCTGGCGGCGCGGCTGTCGCTGGCCTCGGGCGCGCGGGGCATGGCGGGCGGCCAGATGATCGACCTCCTGGGGGTTCGCGACGACCTGGGCGGGGTCGCCCGGATGCAGCGGCTCAAGACGGGCGCCCTGTTCGCCTACGCCTTCGAAATTCCGCTGATCATCGCCGAGGCTTCGGCCCAGCATCAGCACGCCCTGATCAGCTTCGCCCACGACGTCGGCCTGGCCTATCAGATCGTCGACGATATTCTGGACGCCGAGGGTTCGGCCGAAGAAATGGGCAAGGCCGCCGGCGGCAAGGACGCGGCCTTGGGCAAGACCAATTTCGTCACCCTGCTGGGGCTGGACGAGGCGCGACAGAGGGTCGCGCTGTTGTCCGATCAGGCCCGCGCCCATCTGGAGTCCTTTGGCGATGAGGCGGAAATCCTCAAGGCGAGCGTGGACTTTGTGCTAAGGCGCCGGTCCTGATACGAAACGTCGACCGCCCTCGCGGGTTGATTGATCAGACTTCCAAGGTTTTCCCGGCTGATGCCCGACACCCCGCTCCTCGACACCGTCAAGTTTCCCGCCGACATGCGGGGCTTCGACATCGCCCAGCTCAAGCAACTGGCGGAAGAAGTGCGGGCGGAAACCATCGACGCGGTTTCGGTCACGGGCGGCCACCTGGGCGCGGGCCTTGGGGTGGTCGAGCTGACCACGGCGCTTCACCATGTGTTCGAGACGCCGAAGGACATTCTGATCTGGGACGTCGGTCATCAGTGCTATCCGCACAAGATCCTGACCGGACGTCGCGACCGGATCCGCACCCTACGCCAGGGCGGCGGCCTGTCCGGCTTCACCAAGCGCAGCGAGAGCGAATACGATCCCTTCGGCGCCGCCCACGCCTCGACCTCGATCAGCGCCGCCCTCGGCTTCGCCGCCGCGCGCGACCAGAAGGGCGAGAAGAACAAGGTGGTCGCCGTCATCGGCGACGGCTCCATGTCCGCCGGCATGGCCTATGAGGCGATGAACAATGCGGCCGAGGCCACCAGCGGCCAGCTGATGGTCATACTGAACGACAACGACATGTCGATCGCCCCGCCGGTGGGCGGCATGAGCGCCTATCTGGCTGGCCTAGTGTCCGGCGGCGCCTATCAGAACGTTCGCCGCCTGGGCCGTTCGTTCGCCCAGCACCTGCCGCGTCCGTTCCGCAACGCCGCCAAGAAGGCCGAGGAATACGCCCGTGGGATGGTGACGGGCGGCACATTCTTCGAAGAGCTGGGTTTCTACTATGTCGGCCCCATTGACGGCCACGACATGGAGAACCTGGTCCCGATCCTGAAGAAGGCGGCGGCGATCGAGGACCGGCCGGTTCTGGTCCATGTCGTGACGCAGAAGGGCAAGGGCTACGCCCCCGCCGAGAGCAGCGCCGACAAACTCCATGCCGTGGTCAAGTTCGACGTGGTCTCGGGCAAACAGACCAAGGCCGTCTCCAACGCGCCCAGCTACACCAAGGTGTTCGGGACCGAACTGATCAAACACGCCAAGGCCGATCCGTCGATCGTCGCCATCACCGCCGCCATGCCCTCGGGCACGGGGCTGGACCTGTTCGGCCAGGCCTTCCCCGACCGCACCTATGACGTCGGCATCGCCGAACAGCACGCCGTCACCTTCGCCGCCGGCCTGGCCGCCAACGGGATGAAGCCGGTCTGCGCCATCTATTCCACCTTCCTCCAGCGCGGCTACGACCAGGTGGTCCATGACGTGGCGATCCAGTCGCTGCCGGTGCGGTTCGCCATGGACCGGGCCGGACTGGTCGGCGCCGACGGGGCGACCCACGCCGGATCGTTCGACATCGGCTTCATGGGGGCCCTGCCTGGCATGGTGCTGATGGCCGCCGCAGACGAGGCCGAACTGGCGGGCATGATCTCGACCAGCCTGGCCATCGACGACCGCCCCAGCGCCTTCCGCTATCCGCGCGGCGACGGCGTGGGCGTGGAGATTCCGGAACTGGCCGCCCCGTTCGAGATCGGCCGCGGCCGGATCGTGCGCGAGGGGACCACCGTCGCCATCCTGTCCCTGGGCACCCGACTTCAGGAATCGCTGAAGGCGGCCGATCTGCTGGCGGCGCGGGGCGTGTCCGCCACCGTCGCCGACGCCCGCTTCGCCAAGCCGCTGGACGCCGATCTGATCCTGCGCCTGGCCCGCGAGCACGAGGCCCTGATCACGGTGGAGGAGGGGGCCATGGGCGGCTTCGGCGCCTTCGTCCTGCAACTTCTGGCGGAGAAGGGCGCTCTGGATCGCGGGCTGAAGATCCGCACCCTGAACCTGCCCGACGTCTTCCAGGACCAGGACACGCCGGCGGCCATGTACGCCCAGGCCGGGCTGAACGCCGACCATATCGCCGCCGCCGCCGTCCAGGCGCTGAGGCTTGCGGCGGCGCGGGCCGTTCGCGCCTGACGCCCGCGCCCGTGGCCGCCGGCGTTCCAACCCGGCCGGCCGGGCCGGCCTTCCTCGTCGGCTACGCCGTCGCCTATATCGGCGGCTTCATCGGCGTGGCGCCCCTGCTTCAGGTGCTTGCGCCTCTCCACGCCGAGCTTATCGGCGGCGAGGCCAAAGGCCCCCTGCTCAGTCAGGCCCTGTTCTGGGGCTGTATGGCGGCCGGGGTCGGCAACATCATCGGCGGCGCCCTCAGCGACCGCACCCGGTCCAGACACGGGCGCAGACGGCCCTGGATCATCGTCGGCGCGGTGCTGACGATCGCCAGCTACGCCGGCCTTCATCGCGCATCGACGCCCGTCGGCTTTGTTCTGGCGCTCGTCGGGTTTCAACTGGCGTTCAACATCCTGCTGGCGCCGCTCCTGGCCCTCTTCGCTGATCGGGTGCCGGAAAACCGGCGCAGCGCCATGTCGGCCGTCATGGGCATGGGCTATCCTCTGGCCGCCATGATCGGGTCGGTGGTCATGGCCTGGGGACCGCAGGGCGAGGCGGCGCGGCTGGCGGTCCTGGCCGCCGTCGTCGCGGCGGCCACCGTGCCCTTCGCCCTGCTGTCGCGCGAAGACCCGCCGCCGTCGGCGCAGGTCCGCCCGGTGTTTTCGGGCTTCTCCCTGGCGAGCCTGCTCAGGCCCTTTGCAACCCGCGACTTCAGCCTGGCCTGGTCCTATCGTTTCCTGGTCGTCACCGGCTATTCGCTGGTGGCCTTTTATCTGCTCTTCTACATCGCCGACGCCATCGGCTTTGCTCGGCTGTTCCCCGGCCGGACGGCTGAGGCGGGTCATTCCCTTGTCACCGCCATCGCCGTGGTCGGGGTGGTCGCGGTCAGCGCCGTGGTCGCCGTCAACGGGTCGCGTGTGACGCGGCGAAAGCCCCTGGGGGTGACGGGGGCGGTCCTGTTGACGATCGCAGCGGCCGTCATGGCGGCGACCCCGGACTGGACCCTGGTCCTGATCGCCTTCGCCCTCTATGGCCTGGGCCAAGGCTGCTACGGCGCCGTCGATATCGCCTTGATGACTGACGTCCTTCCCTCGGCCCAGGATCGGGGCAAGGATCTGGGGCTGATCAACCTGGCCGTGACCCTGCCCCAGGCGATCGCCCCCTTGATCGCCCTGGTCCTGTTGGAGCGGCTGGATCTGGGTTTGCGCAGCCTGTTCGTGGCCGCCGCCCTGTGTTTCTTGGGAGCTGCCCTTGCGGTGGCGGCGATCAGGCGGGTGCGGTGACGTCTTCCAACGGCCCCAGGCCCGTCTCAGTCCGCGCCAGACGATAGCGTTTCAGCGTCCGGTTCTCATACGGCTTGGCCAGGATGGTGGAGACGGTGCGCAGTTCGCCGACGGCCTGATCCCGCTCCAGGGTCAGCAGCACATAGCCCTTGGCCGACTGGTCGCAGAACTTGACCTCGGGATTGGCGGCTTGCAGCGCCAGGCCCAGCGGCAAGCCGCCGACATGGTCGCCGGGCGAGGGGCTGGAAATGGCCGAGGTTCCGAACTCGACCGCCCGGCGCTCTCCGCCGTTGTCATACAGTTCATTGACCCAGAAGGCGTGGCTGTCGCCGGCCAGGACGATGGGCTCGACCCCCGCCTGTTTCATGGTCTCGTACAGACGCTCGCGTCCGGCCGGATAGCCGTCCCAGCTGTCCAGGTTGAACGGCAGGCCCAGTCTGAACAGCTGGATGGCGGTCTCGACCTGGGGGCGGACGTCGTCGGGCAGGCCGGAGACCATCTGGGCCAGCTGGGCGGGGGGCACCATCTGTTCGATGTTCGGCCCCTTGACCCGGGCCATAATGACCTGATTACCCAGGATCTGCCACGGCCGGCCGGCGGCCTTGGACTGGCGCATGGCCTCGCCCAGCCAGCGGCGCTGGGGCTCGCCCAGCAGATCGCGCGACGGGTCCTGGCGCTGGGCCTCGAAGGCGTCGAGGTCCGGCCGCCCGTCGGCGGTCTTGGGAATGTCGGCGAACTCCATCTGTTCGACGCGGGCCAGCAGCCGGGTCTCGACCATATGCAGGCTGGCCAGGTCGCCGAAGTGGAAGCTGCGGTTGATCGCCTCCTTCATGGTCCCGGGGCGGGCTTCGCGGATCGGCATCCATTCGAAATAGGCCCGTAGAGCCGCCGCCTTGCGCGCGGCGAAGTCGCCTTCGGTCGCGGGCTGATGGTTCTCGGCGCCTCGCATCCAGGTGTCGTTGGCGACCTCGTGGTCGTCCCAGACGCAGATGAAGGCGGCGCGGGCGTGGGCGGCCTGAAGGTCGGGATCGGTCTTGTACTGGGCGTGGCGCGTTCGATAGTCGGCCAGGCTAACGATCTCATGCGGCGGCAGGGGCGACCGGCCCAGCGGCGCACCGGTATTCATGCCGTAGTCGTTCGGAGCGGCGCCGTATTCATAGATGTAGTCGCCGAGGTGGACGACGGCGTCCAGTCGATCCAACTGGGAGATGGCCTCATAGGCGTTGAACAGGCCGCCCGGATACAGCTGGCACGACACCACGGCGAGGTTCACCTGGGGCGTGGCGCCCAGAGGAAGGGTGCGGACCCGACCGACGGGCGAGGTCACGCCGCGGGCGATGAACCGGTAGAAATACTCATGGCCGGGCTCCAGGCCGCGCCCATGCAGATCGTGTTTGACGGTGAAGTCGCGCTCGGCCCGGGCGGTCAGGTCGGCGGTGCGGCGCACCATGTCGGTGAATTCGGCGTCCTTGGCCACTTCCAGAACGACCGGGATATCCCCGGCCGACGGATCGGCCGGGGTGACGCGGGTCCAGAAGACGGCCGAATGATGATCGGGATCGCCGCTCGCCACGCCGTGCAGGAAGGCGACCTGACCGGCATGGGCGGCCTGGGCGACGGCGGGCGTCGCCGCCCCCGCGCCCAACAGACCTAGAAGGCTGCGGCGATCCAGTTTCATCGTTCGATCCTTACAGCTTCAGCTTGAACACCAGACCATAGGCCGCCGGACGACCGGCGATGAAGGTCGGCATGCCCAGGGCGTCGCCGGTGTTGCCGGCGTCCTTGATGTACTTCTCGTCCAGGACGTTTTCGCCGAAGGCTTCGAGGCCCCAGTTTCCGCCTTCCGGCGTATAGCGGACCCGAATGTTCAGCAGGCCATAGGCGTCCTGATATTCGTCCTGGATCAGGTCCGCGACGAAGTTCTGCGTTTGCAGGGCGGGGATGTCGTTGTCGTCGCTGAAGAAGACCTTGGACTGCCAGGTGTAGGTCGGCTGGACCTCGATCTCGCCGCCCGTCGTCGGCAGGCGCCAGGTCGCGCCGATCGAGGCGGCGTGGTCAGGCGACAGGCGGAACTGGTTGCCGTCGTAGATGCCGTTCTCGAAGCGCGAGTGGTTGTAGGCGTAGGTGGCGAACAGGTCCAAGGTCGAGGCCACGGCGAAGTTCGCCTGACCCTCGAAGCCGTAAGACTTGGCCTCGCCCGCGTTCGTCGTAATGAACTGCGTGCCTTGCTGAATCGTCGTTTGGAAGTTTTCGTAGTTGTACAGGAAGACCGCGCCGTCGACGCGCAGGCGGCCGTCCAGCAGGGCCGACTTGGCGCCGACCTCATAGCTGTCCACGGTTTCCGCATCGACCGGGGTGAAGCGCGCCGCGCCGCTGGGCGCGGACGGCCCCGAGGCGCTGATGACTTCCGGGCGACGACCGCGGGCGTAGTTGGCGTACAGATTGGTCTCGTCGGTCAGTTCATAGCGGGCCGTGAGGCGCCAGGTCAGGCCGTCGTCTTCCGAGTCGAAGTAGGAGAAGTCGCCGTTGTTGGTCGTCGGCTGGGCGGTCAGACCGAACAGCGGGAAGAGGCCGGCGGGCAGGACGGCGAAGCTCGGATTGGCCAGGGCCGCCAGGAAGCTGGGAACCTGGGCGGCGGGAACGGCGCCGGTCTGAAGACCCAGAAGAGCGCCCAGGGCCGAACGGCGCTCCACCGAACTGGCGTAGCCGGTGGTCTTGTCGTCGCGGGTGTAACGCAGGCCCGCCGACATCTCGAACCGGTCGGTGAAGGCGTAGGTGACGTCGCCGAAGACGTCATAGGAGGTCAGCTCCGACCGGTTGGTCGAGGTCTCGATATGGGCCGGGTCAAGATTGGCGGCGATCGGCGTGGCCAGGGCGCCCGCGCCCAGGGGCGTCAACAGGGCGGCCAGGGCGCCGCGCGCCACGGTGGGATAGGCGGCGAGCGGCAGGGTGCGGTCGCCGACCGTCGTCGGCGAACCGTCCAGCAGACCGGCCAGCTGGGCCAGGGCCAGGCGTTCGTCGAACTGGGCCGGGGTGCGCTGATAGCCTTCTTCGTGGAACCAGCCGGCGCCGACAAAGCCGGTCAGGCGACCGCCGTTGTCGAAGCCGACGCGCAGATCCTGGCTCCATTGTTCGCCATGGGTCTCTTCCGCCGCCGTCAGGACGGGCAGGGAGACGCCGTCGGCGTCGAAGGTTTCGTAGTTGTCGAACTCGCGATAGGCGGTGGTCGAATTCAGGGTCCAGGCGGCGTTCAGATTGATCCGGGCCAGACCGGTCACGCCCCAGACTTCGCGGTCCAGCCCCAGGTCCTTGCCGCCGTCGAAGGCGCCGCCGCGCGTCAGGGCCGCGCCTTCCCAGGGCTCCTTGCCGCCCAGGACGGCGCCCGTGTTCGGGTCGGCCGGCGCATAGGCGATCGACTTGAACGAGGTGCCCGAGGCGTGGTCGTTCTGATAGTTGCCGATCACGTCGAAACGCAGGGCGTCGGACGGGGCCCAGGCGCCGGACAGGCGAACGGCCTTGGTTTCGATGCCGTTGAAATCGTCGCCGCCCCGCAGGTTCTCGACCGAACCGCCGCGGGTCTTCAGACGGGTCGCCAGGCGCAGGCCGGCGGTCTCGCCGACCGGAAGGTTCACCGCGCCCTCGACCATGCGATAGTCTTCATTGCCCGCCTCGATATTGGCGTAGGCATCGGTCTGGCCGGGCTGGGCGCGGTTCTGCACCAGATTGACCGCCCCGATCAGGGCGCCGCGGCCGTACAGGGTCGATTGCGGGCCCTTGGCCACTTCGACGCGCGCCAGGTCGAACAGCTCGACATAGGAGCCGCGCGACTTGGAGATCGACACGCCGTCCTGGAACACCGAGACGCGGGGCTCGGCCGTGGCGGCGCCCGAGTCGGAGGTGATGCCGCGCATCACGAAGCCGGGGTTGTTCGGCGACTGGTTCTGCACCAGGAAGCCCGGCACGAAGGCCGACAGCTGTTCGAACTCCTGAATGCCCAGGTCTTCCAGGAACTGGCCGGAATAGGCGGTCAGGGCGAACGGAACCTCGATGGTCTTCTGTTCGCGCAGCTGGGCCGTGACGACGATCTCGTCCAGATCGGTCGGTCCGGCCTCTTGGCTCTGCGCCTGGGCCGCCTGGGCCATGGCCAGGACGCCGCTCAGGGCGGCCGCGGCCATCAGCCGCGTCTTCAGTTCGTTCGCCATCTTTATCCCCAACTTGGCTGAATGGCGTTCAGTAGCGGGGCGCGATGTCGTGTGGACGACGAAAGCGTGCCGTCTGCATGACGCTAGGCTTGAAGATTGACGACAAATCCGCCGTGGGCGGAGGCTTTCGCGCCGCTTGTCAGCCGCCGCGTCCAGAGGCGATGAAGGCGGCGATGGTCGGCCAGGTATCCCCCCGGGGCCGCATGCTGTCGCAGGCGAAGCTTTTCAGGGCGCCGTAAATCCCGCCGGCGGGCGTCGCCTCCCACGGCGTCTCCTCGGAATAGCGGTCGGTCTCCGCCCCGTCGGCCCCGATGGTCACGTTCGTCGTCGTGCGCGACTGGCCGTCCGAACAGCGGATCGAAACTTCTTCGATCTCATGGCTTTGATCCGCCGCATCGCCCTGAGACGGCACGCGGGCGAAGCGGGCGGCGACCACGCCGTCCACGGCGTTCAACTGGTCCAGATCGACCAGATAGGCGATCCGATCCGTCGCCGAAAAACGGCTCCAGCTTTCGGCCGCAGCGGATTGGGCCGTCAGAGTCAGGCCGGCGATCAGTGCGAATGTGGCGATTCCGCGCATCATATCCTCCCCAAGAAGAGGCGATTTGATACCCGTGATCGTCCAATTTCAAGCGGCCGCGACGTCGCGTCAGGGGCGGACCCGTTCAGGCAGGGCCTCGACCTCCGCCTCGGTCAGGGAACGGGTGATGAAGGCGCGGCAGGTCCGGTTGCCCGGCGTGGCGCTGGGGACCAGGATGTTGACCGGATCGCCGACACAGACGTTTTCGGACACGCCCGCCGTGGGCGTGATGGCGATGGAGATCGCCGAATCCAGATCCCAGCAGCCGCCGCTGGTGTTGATCTCGAACACGTCGCCGCGGACCGAGCGCACATAGAGGTTCGCCGGCCGCTCGGCGCGGAAGTTTCGGACCTGATCGGTGCGGAAGCAGCGCGCCGCCTCGGAGCCGGTCTCGGCGAGGGTCTTCTGCGGGCCAGGGGCGGCGCAACCCGTCAAGGCGGCGCCGGTCAGCAGGCAGGCGAGGGCGGGGGCGATCAGCGTAAAGCGCATGGCGTATCCTTTCAGCTTGGCGCCACGATACACGATCCGTCTCGTTAAGTCCGTCGGCAGGCGCGGTTCAGAAGCGATCCGGCGACACCCGTTCCGCCAGGCTTGCGGGGAGGGGCGAGGGCTGGCCGGCGATCAAGGCCGCGACATGTTCGCCCAGCAGGGGCGCGATGCAGAAGCCGCGCGATCCCAGACCCGACAGAATATGGAGGCCGTCGCTCCTCAGACCCGCGACGGGCAGGCGGTCGCGGGTCGTGGCGCGCACGGCGACGCGCCGCCCGCCCTCTTGCGACAGTCGCGCGGCCAGTTGCGGCAGACGGGCCTTCAATGTCTCAAGGTTTTGGCGGCTGTCCGCGTCGCGCGGGGTCAGGTCCACGTCTCCGCGTGTGTGGGTCGCGCCGTACAGCAGGCCGCCCACAGTGGGCGCGACATAGCCGCCCCAGGCCGTTCCCTCGACCGATGGACCGTCGCGCCAGTCCGCCTGACCTCTGACAGGCGACAGGACGCCGGTCTCCAGCAGGGCCTCGACCCCCCAGCCGGCCGTCGCCACGACGGCGTCGGCCGTGACGATGATCCGACCCTGGGCGTCCAGCAGGTCCCAGCGGTCGCCCGCGCGCCGGATGCTTGCCACGGAGGCGGACAGGACGGGGGTCCCTTCCAGCCAGGCCTCCAGAATGGCGGCGGGGCGAACCACGCGGGCGTCGGCCATCATCAGACCGCCGTCGGCCTGGGCCTCGCCCAGACGGTGTTCGGCCGCAGCGGCGTCGATCACCGTCATGGCCCCCTCGCGCCACAGGGGCTGGTCGGCGATCTTGGCGAAGCGGGCCCGGTCTCTCTCCGCCCGGTCTCTCTCGGCCTGGGGCAGTTGCAGCACCCCTCGGCCCAGGACGGCGCCCGGCGTGGCGTCGTACAGATGTCGCGCCCGTTCCAGCGCCTGGGCGTAGAGGCCGGCGATGGCCGCGTCTCCCGCATCCAGGCGCGGCGTCGCCAGGCCGGCGGGGAAGCCCGAACCGCCTGCGCCCGGCCGATCGGCCTCGATCACCACCGCCGTCAGCCCCGCGGCCGCCAGGGCGCGCGCGACCGAGGCGCCGGCTATGCCCGCCCCGACGATCGCGACCTGGGGTCGGTGTTCGGCCTGTGGCGGCCCCGGCCGTCGCGCCTCCAGCCGTTCGCGCTTGCGCCCATGCCCCGGCCGCTTGTCGACCACGAAGCCTCGCTCGCTCAATCCCCGTCGCACGGCGCCGGCGACCGTGAAGGTGGCGAGACGGGCGTCGGGCGCGGATCGTTCTGCGATCCGGTCCAGGACCTGCGGCGACCACATGTCGGGGTTCAGGGCGGGCGAAAAGCCGTCCAGGAACCAGGCGTCGGCGGTCCCGCTCCATTGATCCAGCGCCCAGCCTACGTCGCCGACGGCGAGATCAAGCACGGCGTCAAACCCCGGCAGATCGACCCGGTGGAAGCCGGGCGTCGCCTCCGGCCAGGCCTCAAGCAGGGCCTCGGCCGGCTCGGCCAGTTCCGGCCAGTTGCTCAGGGCGCGACGGGCTTCCTCGACGGTCAGGGGAAAACCCTCGACCGAAAAGACGTTCAGCCGTGCGCCCTCAGGCCGCGTCCGTCGCCACAGGTCCAGCAAGGCGACGATGTTCAACCCCGTGCCGAAACCAAGTTCCGCCACGGCGAACCCCCGGCGTCCGGCCCAGGCGGCCGGCAGATCGCATCCCTGGAGAAAGACCGCGCGGCTTTCCGCCAGACCGTCGTCGCGCGAAAAATAGACGTCGCCGAACCGGCCCGAGCGCGGCTCGCCCTCTTCGGTCCAGGTCAGTCGGGGGGAGGCGTCTTGGGACGTAGGGGGGGAACTCATGGCGCGGCTGTACACCCGGACGGTCGCAACGAAAAAGGCCGCCCCGAACGGAGCGGCCTTTCAGACGGGGTCTGGACCTTAATGGCCGGCGTCGTGACCGGCGTCGTGCGCCGGCTCGGCCGGCTTGGCCGCTTCCGAATGGGCGGCGTCGGCGGGCGGGGTTTCGGTCGGCGTCGTGGCCGCGTTCGCGGCGTCGGCGTCCTGGGCCGCCTCATTGGCGGCGGCGGCGGCGGCGGCGGCGGCCTGGTCCGCGGTCAGGGCGGCGTCGGCTGCGGTCCCGGCGGCTTCGACCGCGTCGCTGGCGGCCTCCTCGGCCTTTTCCTCGGGGGCCTTGGAACAGGCGGCGATGGCGAGGGCGGCGGCCGAGGCGGCGATGAGGGCGGTGATGCGCATGACAATCCTCCAGAAGGCGGTTCGCAAGGTCTGAGGCCTTGCCCGAAACGATAGCGCCGCCGCAAAGGCCGGGGCAAGCGGCGATCGCGACGGCGCAGATCAGGACGAAAACACCCCGGCCTGGGGCGTGTTCCGGTTCAGTCGTTCGACACGTTGTTCAGCGTTTCTTCCATCTCGCTGAAGGACGGCTGGAGGGAGGAGGGGATGTCGCCCCGGCCGATCTCGGCCGAGATCTGGGCCGCATTGCCGTGCAGGTGGGCCACCAGGACCGACTGGATGATCTTATAATAGGCCGCTTCTTCGTTGATGATGGCCGTCAGGCGCGCGGCGAACGGACCGACCAGACCATAGGCCAGGAACACGCCCATGAAGGTGCCGACCAGGGCCCCGCCGATCATGGTGCCCAGCACCTCGGGCGGTTCGGTGATCGAACCCATGGTCTTGATGACGCCCAGCACGGCGGCCACGATTCCGAGGGCGGGCAGGCCGTCGGCTAGGTTCTGCAGGGCGTGGGCGTTTTCCAGATGCTCGTGGTGGTGCTTCTCGAGCTGTTTTTCCATCGCGTCTTCGACCTGGTGCGGATCTTCCAGGTTCATCGTCATCATCCGCAGGGTGTCGCAGATGAAGTCGACGGCGAAGTGATCCTTCAGCACCTTGGGGTACTTTTGGAAAATCGTCGATTCCTTGGGCTTTTCGATGTGGCTTTCCAGGGCCACCACGCCCTTGGACTTCATCGTCTTGGTCAGCTGGAACAGCAGGGACAAGAGGTCCTTATAGTCCTGCTTCTTCCATTTCGGTCCGGCGAAGGTCTTGCCCAGGCCGCCCATCGACCCCTTGATCACGGGCAGGGAGTTGGAGATCAGGAAGGCGGCGATGCCGGCCCCCCCGATGGCCATCAGTTCGTGCGGGGCGGCGTGGATGATGACTTCGAACTTGCCGCCGGAGATGGCGTAGCTGCCGAAGACGAGGCCGAACAGCAGCACAATGCCGATGATCTGAAACATGGGGACGCGACATCCTAGACGGAGAGGCGTCGACCATGGCGGTTATTGATTAAGACGGCGTTTCGCCAAACGCCGTCCAGCCGCCGTCAAAGCCGACCTTCACCGTTCAGAATGGCCGTGCGCGCCGCCGCCGTCAGCTTCTGATAGCCGCTCTTGCCGCCGCGCACATACAGGGACGCTCCGACCTTTTCGGGATCGAAACCGTCGGCCACAAGGTCGGACTTGCGATATTTGAAGGTGCCGGTGGTCTCGGCCGCCTCGATCATTCGCAGGAAGACGGGTTGGGCGTAGGCCGGCAGTTTGCCATTGATGTGGTCGGCGAAGGTCTTGGGATCGAACTTGCCTTCGATCACCAGGGCGGCCATCCCCGCCTTGCCTTCCTGGCCGGGCACGGGAATGCCGTAAACGATGGCTTCGGCCACGCCCGGCGCATCCATCAGGACCTGTTCGACCTCGGAGGTCGAGACATTCTCGCCCTTCCAGCGGAAGGTGTCGCCCATCCGATCGACGAAATAGAAATAGCCCTCGGCGTCCTGCCGCATCAGGTCGCCGGTGCGGAACCAGCGATCGCCCTTCTTGAACACGTCGGTCAGGATCTTCTTCTGAGAGGCGGCCTTGTCGGCATAGCCCGAGAAGTCGTGACGGATGTCGTTGCCGATTTCGCCGATCGCTTCGCCGATCTCGCCCACGCGGGCCAGGCGGCACAGGCCGTCGGGCCCCCGGACCGGCTGTTCAGTCTCGACGTCGCACTGAACCAGACGGATGTTGATCTGCTTCTTCAGATAGCTGGGGACGCGGCCGATGGCGCCCTGTTTGCCGTCGAAGTTGAACAGGGAGACATTGCCCTCGGTCGAGCCGTAGAACTCCAGCACCTCGGGAATGTTGAACCGGCTCTGGAACTCAGGCCAGACGTCGCCGCGCATGCCGTTGCCGAAGGCGAAGCGCAGCTTGTGCTTCTTCTCATAGGCCTGGGGCGGACAGTTCACCAGATAACGGCAAAGTTCGCCGATATAGACGAACATGGTGGCGCCCGACGCCACGACGTCCGGCCAGAAGCTGCTGGCTGAAAACTTCTTGCGGATCACCAGGCGCGCGCCGTTCAGCAGGGCCGCGCCCACGCCCACCAGACCTCCGGTCGAATGGTAAAGCGGCAGGACGTTGAAGATGCGGTCCTTGGGGGTTGAACGGGTCGCCCCGGCGAAGGCGCGCATATAGGTGCGGGCGCGCGAATGCGGAATGCGGGCGGCCTTGGGCAGGCCGGTGGTGCCGGAGGTGTAGATGTAAAGGGCCGTGTCGCGGTTCGTCAGACCCTCGCGTCCGCTGCGGGCGGGGCGCACCGAAGAGCCGCCGCGCACCGGCTTGTCCAGGCCCCGGCGTTCGCTGTTCTCGTCCTCGTCGTCCAGGCCCAGAACCCACAGCATCAGATTGTGGCCGACCAGGGGGCGGGCGTCCTCGATCTGGCGCCAGCAGTCCTCGTCCGCGACGACCTGGAAGGCATTGGAAATGGTCAGGCAGTGGGCCAGGCCCTGGCCCGTCAGATTGGTGTTGATCAGGGCGGTGGCCACCCCGACCTTCGAAAAGCCGATCCAGGCCGCCAGATATTCGACCCGGTTGGTCATCATCAGGGCGATGGTGTCGCTGCGGCGCAGGCCCCGGCTCTTGGCCCAGTGGGCGAAGCGGTTCGCCATGGCGTCCAGGTCGCGATAGGTCAGGCTGCGGCGCTCGTCCTCGACGGCGATGTTGTCGGCGAACTTGTCGACGGCCTCTTCGAAGTCGTCGCACAGCAGGACGTCGCTATCCAGCTCGATCGGCTTGATGCGCTTGAGCAGACGGAACAGGCCCCGCGCGAACCTCACGTCCCTGCGAATATTCGCTACCAAACCCATGCTCGCCGATTCTCCGGTCTGTGCGTTTCCACCCGTCTTCGTGATGAACGAAGCCGGTCCGTCGGGTCAACCGTGTGGCGGTCAATCACCTGCGAAAGCGCCACGATTGCCGACGGGCGTGTCCCAATTGTTCGCGTGACGTGACGTAAATCTAGACCCAAAAACGCGACAGCGACGTTATGCGTCGCCGACCCTGATCCTCAGCGGGCCGGAAGGGCGGGGTATTCCAGGCGGCTCACGTCATAGCCCAGGGCGCGCGCGCGATCCGTCAGGGCCTTGATCTCGGCCGCGCTCGGCACGTCCCGCGTGTAGATGAAGAGGCGGTGGAAGGTGGGATCGGTGGAGATGAACCAGCTGTAGTCGTCGGCGCGGTCCAGCACCCAAAAGTCCCAGGTGACGAGGCCGTGCAGATAGCGCACGCGCAGCTTGGCGTTCGTTCCGGGGTCCAGGATGCGTCCGTCGCCGCTGATCGCCTTCTCCCTGCCCTCCGGCGTGCCGATCTGACAGGTGTCGCGCACCGCGATCCGGTCTCCGCCCAGCGGGCGATAGACCGAGGCGCCGGCGACGCATCCGTCGGTCAGCCGGTCGGGCAGGCGCGCGACCTCATGCCAACGCCCGGACCAGAGTCGATCGATTTCGACCGTCTTCAGCGGCTGCGGAGCCCGATATTCGGACGGAGAGGGGGCGGTGACACAGGCGCCCAAGGCGCTGCAAAGACTCAGAGACAGGACGAGGCGGGCGAGCGTTTTCATGACGGAAATCCCCTTTCGGCCATAAAGCCGCCACACATGGCACGGGTTCCGCGAGGCTTGGCCGTTTCGTCCGTCAGGTGCAAATCTCTCGACGGGCGACAGTATCATTCGCTTGCGACCCATTGCATGCTGGGCTTTCACGTCAGGGTTCGATGGAGACCTGACCTGGTGGACGCCGCCATTCTGACTGAACAGCCGACCCCGATCCGACCCTTGGCGATCAGCCCTTCGCGGCTGACCCATCTCCAGCGCCTGGAGGCCGAGAGCATCCACATCATGCGCGAGGTGGCGGCCGAGGCCGAGCGCCCGGTCATGCTGTATTCGATCGGCAAGGATTCGGCGGTGATGCTGCACCTGGCCAAGAAGGCCTTCTATCCGTCCACGCCGCCCTTCCCCCTGCTGCACGTCGATACGACGTGGAAGTTCCGCGCCATGTACGCCATGCGCGAACAGGCGGCGGCGGACCTTGGCGTCGAACTGCTGGTCCACCAGAACCCCGAGGCTGTCGCGCGCGGCATCAATCCGTTCGACCACGGCTCGGCCCTCCACACCGACCTGTGGAAGACCGAGGGACTGAAACAGGCTCTGACCCGGTACGGCTTCGACGCGGCCTTCGGCGGCGCCCGACGCGACGAGGAGAAGTCGCGGGCCAAGGAGCGGATCTTCTCCTTCCGCACGGCCGAACACCGCTGGGATCCCAAGAACCAGCGGCCCGAGCTCTGGCGGCTTTACAACACCCGCAAACGGCCGGGCGAGAGCATCCGCGTCTTCCCCATCTCCAACTGGACCGAACTGGACGTCTGGCAATACATCCATCTGGAGAACATCCCCATCGTGCCTCTGTACCTCGCCGCTGAACGGCCGGTGGTCGAACGCGACGGCGCCCTGATCATGGTCGATGACGACCGCTTCCGCCTGCGGCCCGGCGAGACGCCCCAGATGAAGTCCGTCCGCTTCCGCACCCTGGGCTGCTACCCCCTGACAGGGGCGGTCGAGAGCACGGCTTCGACCCTGCCCGGGGTCATTCAGGAAATGCTGCTGACCACCACCTCTGAACGCCAGGGCCGGATGATCGACCACGACCAGTCCGCCTCGATGGAGAAGAAGAAGCAGGAGGGCTATTTCTGATGGCTCACCAGTCCGACCTCATCGCCCGCGACATCGACGCCTATCTGGACGCCCACCAGCACAAGAGCCTGCTGCGCTTCATCACCTGCGGCAGCGTGGACGACGGCAAGTCCACCCTGATCGGCCGGCTGCTGTACGACTCCAAGATGATCTTCGAGGATCAGATGGCGGCGCTGGAGGCCGACAGCCGCCGCGTCGGCACGCAAGGGGGCGACATCGACTTCGCCCTGCTGGTCGACGGCCTGGCCGCCGAGCGGGAACAGGGCATCACCATCGACGTGGCCTATCGCTTCTTCTCGACCGAAAAGCGCAAATTCATCGTCGCCGACACGCCGGGTCACGAACAGTACACCCGCAACATGGTCACCGGCGCCTCGACCGCCGACGCGGCCGTCATCCTGATCGACGCCCGGCGCGGCGTCCTGACCCAGACGCGGCGGCACGCCTATCTGGTCAGCCTGCTGGGCATTCGCCACGTCATCCTGGCGGTGAACAAGATGGACCTGATGGGCTGGTCGCAGTCCGTGTTCGACGCCATCGTCGCCGACTTCTCCGCCTTCGCCGACCAGATCGGGCTGAAGCGCTTCGACGCCATCCCGATGTCGGCCCTGCGCGGCGACAACATCACCGAAGCCAGCAATCATTCGCCCTGGTACGCCGGCCCGCCGCTGATGAGCCTCTTGGAAACGCTGGAGGTCGGGGACGATCTTCAGGCCGATCCCTTCCGCCTGCCGGTGCAATGGGTCAACCGGCCCAATCTCGACTTCCGCGGCTTCTCCGGCCAGATCGCCGCCGGCACGGTGCGCCCCGGCGATCCGGTGCGCGTCCTGCCGTCGGGCAAGACCTCAAGCGTCGCCCGCATCGTCACCGCCGACGGCGACCTGGCCCAGGCCGTCGCCGGCCAGTCGATCACCCTGACCCTGGCCGACGAGATCGACGTCTCGCGCGGCGACGTCCTGGCCGGCGCCGACGCCCCGCCGGAGGCCGCCGACCAGTTCGAGGCCACGGTCGTCTGGATGGACGACGAACCCTTGCTGCCGGGGCGGCCTTACTTGCTGAAGATCGGCGCCAAGCTGGTCGGGGCGACCATCACCGAGCCCAAGCACAAGGTGAACGTCAACACCCTGGAGCAGCAGCCGGCCAAGCGGCTGGAGCTGAACGAGATCGGGGTCTGCAACCTGTCGCTGGACGCCCCCGTCGCCTTCGCCCCCTACGCTCAGAACAAGGACCTCGGCGGCTTCATCCTGATCGACCGCATCAGCAATCGAACGGTCGGGGCGGGCCTGCTGCATTTCGCCCTGCGCCGCGCCCACAACATCCATTGGCAGGCCCTGTCGGTGGACAAGGGCTCGCGCGCGGCCATCAAGAACCAGAAGGGCAGGGTGATCTGGCTGACCGGCCTGTCCGGCGCCGGCAAGTCCACCATCGCCGACCTGGTCGAGAAGCGGCTGCATGCCGACGGCCGCCACACCTATCTGCTGGACGGCGACAACGTCCGCCACGGTCTGAACCGCGACCTGGGCTTCACGGAGGAGGACCGGGTCGAGAATATCCGCCGCGTCGCCGAGGTGTCGAAACTGATGGTGGACGCCGGGCTGATCGTCCTGGTCAGCTTCATCTCCCCCTTCCGCGCCGAACGCCGCATGGCCCGTGAGCTGCTGGGGCCGGGCGAGTTCGTCGAGGTCCATGTCGACACGCCCCTGGCCGTCGCCGAGCAACGCGACGTCAAGGGCCTCTACAAGAAGGCCCGCGCCGGCGAACTGAAGAACTTCACCGGCATCGACAGCCCCTATGAAGCGCCCGAGGCGCCCGAGATCGTCGTCGACACCACGACCATGTCGGCCGAAGATGCGGCGGAACGGATCGTGGCCTGGTTGGACGGCCGGTTCTCGACCGAGGATTTCAGCATCTGAGGCGGGACTGCATCGCCGCGAGGAGCCAATATGGAACTGATCATCGGGCCCCGGACCTATTCGACCTGGTCCCTGCGGGGGTGGCTGGTGATGAAGCGCACGGGCGCTGACTTCACCACCGTGGACGTCCGCTATGAGACCGAGGCCCAGAAGGCGGCGCTGCGTCAGGTCTCGCCTTCGGGCTTCGTCCCGGTGCTGAAGCACGGCGATACGCTGATCTGGGACACGCTGGCGATCGCGGAATGGGCGGCCGAGACCTATCCCGAGGCGCGGCTGTGGCCTGCGGACCCGATGGCCCGCGCCCTGGCCCGATCGGCGACGGCGGAGATGCATTCCGGTTTTTCGGCCCTGCGGACCTTTTGCGGCACGGGGCCGGACCGGCCCATGGTCGGCGAGGCCCGGTCCGAGACCCCGTCGGACCCGGCCCTGGACCGCGATCTGGCCCGGCTGGTCGATCTGTTTCGCCAGATGCGCGGCCGGTTCGGGCAGACGGGGCCCTGGCTGTTCGGCGACTGGTCGATCGCGGACGCCTTCTTCACCCCGGTCGCGGCGCGCATCCGACACTTCCAGATCGACCTCAGCGCCCATGGCGACGACGGCGCAGCCGCAACCTATGTCGCCGCCCTCCTGGCCCAACCGGCTTTCAGGCAGTGGGAGACTGAGGCCCTGGCTTAAGCGTTTCGCAACCTTGGCCGCAGACGGCCCGTTAAGATGACGTCGTTATCTTGATCCGGCGTGGGACCGCCCGTTCCACCCGGAGGACGAGATGCCGCTTCACACCCCCGCGCCGACCAAGGCCGCCGTTCAGATCAAGCCCTCGTCCGAAGGCCTCAGTCCGCTAGCCGGCTACGGCCTGGCGGCCCTGGTGGGAGCGGCCTTCTGGGCTCTTCTGCTGGCGGCGGTGTTCTGAAACCCTATTGGGCGCCGGCGATCGGGCTGGCCTGGGCCACCATCAGGGGCTGTTCCGCCGGCGGCGTATAGTCCAGGGCCAGCGGCACGAGCCGGGCGCCCGAAGCGACCGCATCCAGGGTCTTCAGCGGGCCGCCGAACAGACGCTGATAGATCCAATAGGCGGCGACGACCTTTTCCACATATTCGCGGGCCTGGGGCACGTCGATCGTCTCGATCAGCAGCAGGGGATCGGCGTCCGGCCCCAGTTTTCTCAGGGCCGCCAGCATCGGGCCAGGGCCGGCGTTGTAGGAGGCGACCGCGCGCAACAGATCGCCCTGGAAGGCCGGCAGGTTCAGCATCCGGCTGACATAGGCCTGACCCAGCCGCATATTGGTCGCCGGGACCAGAAGCTTGGTCGGGTCGGTCACGAAGGTGCGGTCGCCCGTCATCTCTGCCGCCGTCGTCGGCATGACCTGCATCAGCCCATAGGCGCCGGCGCCGGACCGGGCGTCGGGATTGAAGTCGGTCTCCTTGCGCGCCAGGGCGTAGACCAGGGCCTTCTCGATGACGAAGCCGCCCTCCGGCTCCAGCACCGGCATGGGGAAGCGGGTCGCGTCGATCCGGGCGACGTCGGCGCCGCTGCTGGGCATCATCACCCGCGCCAGGGCCATCCACATCCGCGCGGCGTCGCCCACCGCGGTGCGAAGCCCGGCGCGCAGCTCGTTCTCGCCCTCGGTGCGACGGCCGACCTCATAATAGGCGACGGTGCGCCGGGCGCGGGCGTCGCTCTGGACGAAGGCGTTCAGCTCATCGGCCCCGACGCGGCCGTCCTGGGGCACATAGACGGCGCGCTGCAGCCGGGGTTGGGCCTCATAGGGGCGGGGCCCCAGGTTTTCGATCGCCGGCTCTTCACCCAGCTGACGCAGGGCGATCTGGCCGTAGAAGGTCGCCGGCCACTGACCCGCCAGACGCAGATAGTCGTTGACCCGGTCCTGGCGGCCGGACTGGGAGGCCGCCCGGGCGGTCCAATAGGCCGCGCCGGCGCGGACCCACGGGTCTTCGGTCGGATCATTGGCGACGCGCTCAAAGGCGGCGAAGGCCTGATGGAACTGACCCAGCCGCCATTCGGCCAGGCCGACCGTCCACCAGTCGCCGATCTCGCGGCCGACGGCCGAGGCGCCGGTCAGGTCGTCGTTGTTGTATGCGACGCGCGCCGCCTTCATCGGATCGACGGCCGGTCCGCCCGAGACGGCGGCGACGACGCTGTTCCAGGTCCGTCCCAGAAGACCGCCCGGCTTGACCGGTTCCGGCGCCCCGTCGGGCCGACGCCGCATCGCCAGGGCGTAAACCCGGTCCGCACAGGGCAGGTCGGAATAGGACTCAAGCCAGGCGGTCAGCTCTTCATAGGTGGCGACATGGTCCGGGTGGAACAGGCTTTCGAACTCGACCTGACCCAGCAGGACGCGGTCCTGAGCCTGACGCGCTGACAGGCGGGCCGTCTCGATGTCGCCGCGCCGCAGGGCGTCGAAGGCGGTGGTGTAGGACAGGCGATCAGATGAACTCAGGGCCGTGGGGCGGACGGAACCGGAACTGACGTCAGCCATTCCCTCTGCAGGCGCCTCGGCCTGCACCGCGCCGGCGAAGGCGAGCGAAAGCACCAGAGTCGGGGCGATCAGCGCCCGGCGGAACATCAACATACGCGGCGGCCCCGTTGGCGTCGCCCTGCCCGTTCTCGTCAGGCGGGGATCGTGTGGCGTTGGTCGTCAAACGATCAGCATGCCTTAAAGCGGCGGTAACCTCAACCTGCGCCGTCCAGCCGAGCCGAAAGCGCCAACAGATCGCCCCAGACCAGCCGCTTGGCCTGGGGTTGGCGCAGCAGGAAGGCGGGGTGCAGGGTCGGCACGACAGGCGCGGACACGGCGCCCTCGTTCAGACGCCATTCCCGCCACTGGCCCCGGATTTTCATGATGCCCTCGTCCGTCTGAAGCACCGACTTGGCCGAGGCCGCCCCCAGCAGCAACACCGCCTTGGGCTGGAGCAGAGCAAAGGCGCGTTCGACGAAGGGGGCGCATACCGCCTGTTCCTGCGGGGTCGGGGTGCGGTTGCCCGGCGGGCGCCAGAAGACGGTGTTGGTGATGAAGACCTTGCCGGTCAGTCCGGCCGCCGCCAGCATTCGATCCAGCAGCTTGCCCGCCTTGCCGACGAAGGGCTGGCCCATCCGGTCCTCTTCGGCGCCGGGGCCCTCGCCGATGATCAGCACCGGCGCGTTCGGGTCGCCACGGCCGAAGACCGACTGGGTCGCCCCCATGGCGCGCAGGGGACAGCCTTCAAACGCCGCCACCGCCGCCGCCAGATCCTGGAGCGTGGCGGCCCCCGCCGCCAGATGTCTCGCCTCGGCGATCGCCTCGGCTGCGCCGGGTCCGGCAAGGGGCGCGGCCACCGAGGCCGTGGCCTTCTGCACCGCCTTCAGGGCGGGGGGCGGGGCCAGATGGGTGTGATCGACCGGCGCCTCGCCGTAGCAGGCGTCCACCCCCGCATCCCGCCAAAAGGCGAGCAGGCTTTCGATTGCAGCGATCTCGTGAGGTTGCGCGTTCATGTCTCAACACACCGATAAGCCTTGACCGCCCTCGCGTCACCTTCCGATAAGCGGCATAACCACACGAACAAGCAGGATTTCAGGGGAAGACATGGCCGAAGAAGCCATCGAGGGCGGCGCGGAAAACGCCCGCCAGGAAGCCATCATCGACAATCTGCCGCCGCTGGAGGCTCTTCAGGGCGTCGAGCGGGAGGTCATGGAGTATGACGTCGTCATCGTCGGCGGCGGCCCCGCCGGCCTGTCGGCGGCCATCCGTCTGAAACAGCGGGCGGAAAAGGACGGCAAGGACATCAGCGTCGCCGTGCTGGAAAAGGGCGCCGAGGTCGGCGGCCACATCCTGTCGGGCGCGGTCATCGACCCCAAGGCGCTGAACGAACTCTTCCCCGACTGGAAGGAGCGCGGCGCCCCGCTGGAGACGCCGGTCACCCAGGACCGTTTCCTGCTGCTGGGCCCGCAAGGGTCTGCCGCCCTGCCGATGGGGCTGATGCCCCCCTTCATGCACAATGACGGCTGCTACATCGCCTCCCTGGGCAATGTGGCGCGCTGGCTGGGCGAACAGGCCGAGGCCCTGGGCGTCGAGGTCTATCCCGGCATGGCCGCCAGCCACGTCGTCTGGGAAGAAGAGACGGGTCGGGTGAAGGGCGTCGTCGCCGGCGTCTTCGGCATCGACCGCGAGGGCAAGCCGACCGGCGACTTCCAGCCGGGCATCGAACTGCACGGCAAATATGTCTTCATCGCCGAGGGCGTGCGCGGCTCCCTGGCCAAGACCATCATCGCCAAGCACAGGCTTCAGGACGGCAGGTCGCCTCAGAAATACGGCATCGGCCTGAAGGAGCTGTGGCAGGTGCCGGCGGATAAGCACCAGCCCGGCCTGGCCCAGCATACCACCGGCTGGCCGCTGGACGAGCACACCGGCGGCGGCAGCTTCCTGTACCATTTCGGCGACCGCTATGTGGCGATCGGCTATGTCGTCCACCTGAACTACAAGAACCCGCATCTGTCGCCGTTCGACGAGTTCCAGCGCTTCAAGCACCACCCGGCCATCGCCTCGCACCTGGAAGGCGGCACGCGCATCTCCTACGGCGCACGGGCCATCACCGAGGGCGGTCTTCAGTCCATTCCGAAGCTCAGCTTCCCCGGCGGCGTCCTGATCGGCTGCTCGGCCGGCTTTGTGAACGTGCCCCGCATCAAGGGCAGCCATAACGCCATGAAGACCGGCATGCTGGCCGCCGACGCCGCCTATGACGCGGTTCAGGCCGGACGCGGCGGCGACGAACTGGTCGAGTATGAGGCCGCCTTCAAGAAGAGCTGGGTCTATAAGGAGCTGTCGGTCGTCCGAAACGCCAAGCCTCTGCTGTCCAAGTTCGGCACCACCCTGGGCGGGGCGCTGGGCATGTTCGACATGTGGTGCCGCACCCTGCTGGGCGGCTGGTCCCCTATCCCGACCCTGCAACACGGCAAGACCGACGCGGCCTCGACCGAGCCCGCAGCCAAGCACAAGCCGATCGCCTATCCCAAGCCGGACGGCAAACTGTCCTTCGACAAGCTGTCGTCGGTCTTCATCTCCAACACCAACCATGCGGAAGAGCAGCCGGCCCACCTGAAGCTGCTGGACCCGTCCAAGCCGATCCAGGTCAACCTGCCCAAATACGGCGAACCGGCCCGTCTCTACTGCCCGGCGGGGGTGTACGAGGTCGTCTATGCGGACGAGGTCGCCAAGACCGATCCCCGTTTCGTCATCAACGCCCAGAACTGCGTCCACTGCAAAACCTGCGACATCAAGGATCCGTCGCAGAACATCGTCTGGACCACGCCCGAGGGCGGCGGCGGCCCGAACTATCCGAACATGTGACGGGGCTCTTGCGGGGGCGGTGGAAAGCGTGAAGGGTCGGCGCATGATCGCCTCCCGTTCGCGCCTGTTCGCCGCCTCCCTGACCGTCCTCGCACTGGCCATAGCCCAGGGGGCCGTAGCGCAGGAGACAAGACCGGCGTCGCCGTCCGTCAATCCGTCCCAGGACCATCCGCCCGCCATAATCCTCGAGCCGGGTCAGACGCCTGAAGCCGCGCCCGCCGAAGACGAACCCGAGGACGGCGCGCCTCAGGAAAAGACGCCCGGCGGCGATCCGGCGATCGACGTCGCGGGCGATGACGAACCGGCCGCCCCGCCCATCCCCGAAATCTGGTCGCCGATCCCGACCGACGCCCAGGGCCGCAGCGCCTATGGGCTTTATCTCGCCGGCAAACTGGCCCTGATGACGGGGGAGGGCGAACGGGGCGCCGATCTTCTGGCCCAGGCCGAGGCCCTGACGCCGGAACAGCCGCGCCTGCGCGAACAGGCCTTCACCTCGGCCCTGCTCAGCGGCGATCTGGACGTGGCGGCGCGGCTGGCGCCGACCGCCGACGCCTCGCCGGCGTTTACCGAGGGCGGGCGGCTGATCGCGGCCGTCCAGACCTTCGTGCACGGCGACGCCCGCGCCGCTGACGCCGCATTGGCCGCCCGACCCATCGCCGCGCCGCACGCCCGCGCCGGGCTGATGGTCGCGCCCTGGATCGCGGGGGCGGCCGGCGACTGGACCCGCGCCCTGGCCGCGCCTCCGGCCCAGGGCGATCCCGTGACCCTGGCCTTTGCGCGTCAGAACCGCGCCCTTCTCTTGGAAAAGCGTCGCAAATACGCTGAGGCGGAGGCCGAGCTGAAGGCCCTGTCCGATCTGCCGACCCTGGGCGCCCTGTTCCACCGGCCCTATGGCGAGTTTCTGGAGCGGCGCGGCAAGCGGGACCAGGCCCTGGCCGTCTATCAGGCGGCGATGCAGGGACAGACCGATCTGGCGACCGCCCGCGCCCTGGCGCGCCTCCAGGCCGGCGATCCGCCTCCGCCCGCTCCGAACTTCCGCCAGGGCGCGGCCCAGGCCCTGGCCACGGCCGCCGCCCAGGCCGTGGCCGAACGCGGCAATGAGTTTGCGGTGGTCTATCTGCGCCTCGCCCTGAACCTGCACGAGGATGCGGCGACCCAGATTCAGCTGGCCCAGGTGCTGGACCGGGTGGGGCTGAAGGCCGCCGCCCGCACCGCCCTGTCGCGGGTCGGGCCGGAGGATCCGGTTCTCTACGCCAGCGCCCGCGCCCAGCTGGCGATCAATCTGGAGGAGGACGGCCAGTCCGAGGCCGCCCTGACCGAACTGCGCGCCGCCGCCGCCGCCCAGCCGGACGATCCGCGCATCGCCCTGGTCCTGGCGGGCCAGTTGATCCAGGCGCAACAGTTCGAGGCGGCCCTGACCCTGTTGAACGGTCCCTTGCTGAACACGGCGGACCAGGGCGCCCACATCCATTTCCTGCGCGGCGTGGCGCTGGAATCGCTGGACCGCATCCCCGAGGCCGAGGCCGAACTGTGGGCCGCGCATCAGGCGGACCCGAACAACGCCGACGTGCTGAACTATCTCGGCTATCTGTGGGTGGATCGGGGCCTGCGTGTCGATCAGGGCGCCGGCCTGTTGGCCCAGGCCCACGCCGCTGCGCCCGACAACGGCAATATTCAGGACTCCCTGGGCTGGGCCCAGTTCAAGCAAGGCTATTACGACACCGCCGTCGTCACCCTGGAGCAGGCGGTCGAGAAGGAGCCGGCCAACGCCGAAATCAACGACCACCTGGGCGACGCCTATTGGAAGGTGGGGCGTCGGCGCGAGGCGGTCTGGCTGTGGAACCGCGTCCTGAGCCTGGACCCGGAGCCCGAACGCAAGGTCGAGGTCGAACGCAAGATCGCCAACGGCCTGGACGGCGCCGGCCCCGCGACCGGCGTGTCGCAATAGGGGGCGCGCCACCGCACCCTCAGCCCCCGCGCAGACACACCCATGCCCGTCATCCTCGCCCTTGTGGCGAGGATCCAGACTCCCGGTGTGTCCGCAGACGTGCGCCCGCTCGAACACCGGGAGTCTGGATCCTAGGGACAAGCCCTAGGATGACGACCGGGAAGGGAGAGGGGCGCCGTATTCCCCGTTCCGACCCAGCCCCCAAGTCGCTAAGACCTACTCCATGCCACCACTCACGGCCCTGGCCCCGGCCAAGATCAATCTGTTCCTGCACGTCGGCCCGGTGGACGCCGACGGCTATCATCCCCTGTCCAGCCTCATCGCCTTCGCCGACGTCGGCGACCGGGTGACGGTCGAGCCGGCGGATCGCCTGTCCCTGACCGTGACCGGCCCGTTCGGCGCGGGCCTGGCGGCCGAGCCCGACAATCTGATCCTGCGCGCGCTTCGCGCCCTGGGCCAGGCGACCGGCGCAGGCGAACCGCCGCTGAAGGTAACGCTGGACAAGCGCCTGCCCATCGCCGCCGGCCTGGGCGGGGGCTCGTCCGACGCCGGCGCCGCCCTGAAGCTTGCGCGCCAGGCCCTGGCGCTGGACATAGACGATGCGGCGCTTGAGGCCGTGGCCGGCGTCATCGGCGCCGACGGCCCCATGTGCCTGCGGATGCGCACCGCCTGGGCCGAGGGGAGGGGCGAGCGGCTGACCGACGAGCCGCGCCTGCCGCCGCTCCACGCCGTCCTGTTCAATCCGCGCGTCCCTTCGCCCACCGGCGCCGTTTACCGAGCCTATGACGCCGGTCCGCCGCGCGCCGCCGACCGGCCTGCGCCGCCCGCCGACTGGAGCCCGGCGGTCGTCATCGACTGGCTGGCGGGTCTTCGCAACGATCTTCAGCCGCCGGCCGAGGCGCTGACGCCCGCCATAGCCGATGCGGGTTTAGCGGTGGCGGCGGCCCCCGGCGTGGCCCTTGCGCGCATGTCCGGCTCGGGCGCCACCGTCTTCGGCCTGTGCCGGTCCGGCGAGGACGCCGCCGCCGCCGCCGCCGCCCTGTCGGCCGCCCATCCGGCCGCCTGGGTCGCCCCGACCCGCCTCGCCGCCGCCTGAGCCATAAATCCCCCGCGCGTGTTGAAGCGGCCGCCGCCGGGCCCTATGGTCCGCCGTCCTTTTTCCAGCCCCTCCCGAGCCCGATTTGACCACCTCGACCGAGCCGCTCGCCTTCCAGGACCTGATCCTGACCCTGCATCGCTATTGGGGCGAGCAGGGCTGCGCCATTCTCCAGCCCTATGACATCGAAGTCGGGGCCGGCACGCTCCACCCCGCCACCGTCCTGCGCGCGCTCGGCTCAAAGCCGTGGAAGGCCGCCTATGTCCAGCCCAGCCGCCGCCCCGGCGACGGCCGCTACGGCGAAAACCCGAACCGTCTCCAGCACTATTACCAATACCAGGTCATTCTGAAGCCGAACCCGGACAATCTTCAGGCGCTGTATCTGGGCTCGCTGGCGGCGATCGGGATTGATCCGAAACTGCACGACATCCGCTTCGTCGAGGACGACTGGGAGAACCCGACGGTCGGGGCCTGGGGCCTGGGCTGGGAGGTCTGGTGCGACGGGATGGAGGTGACGCAGTTCACCTATTTCCAGGGCGTCGGCGGCATCGAGGTCGATGTGGTCTCGGGCGAACTGACCTACGGGCTGGAGCGTCTGGCCATGTATGTCCAGGGCGTGGACAACGTCTATGACCTCAAGTTCACCAAGGAGGGGCTGACCTATGGCGAGGTCTTCCTGGAGAACGAGCGCCAGCAGTCGGAGGCCAACTTCCACGGCTATGACGTCGACGGGCTGAAACGCCGGTTCGAGGATATGGTGGCCGAGGTCTCGCGCCTTCTGGCCCTGACCGGACCCCAGGGCCAGCCCCTGGTCCTGCCGGCCTATGATCAGGTGCTGAAGGCCAGCCACCTGTTCAACCTGATGGACGCCCGCGGCGCCATCGCCGTCGCCGAACGCCAGAGCTACATCGGCCGCATCCGCGAACTCTGCAAAGCCTGCGCGACGGCCTATGTAGAGCGGGAACGGGCCGAGGCATGATTTCCCTTTCCGCTCATCCCCGCGAAAGCGGGGACCCAGTCCTGTCGCGAGGCGCGGTGTCTGGGATGGCGGTTGAAGCCCCTACGGCGCCGGTCGTGCGCCCACAGCGCTGGGTCCCCGCTTTCGCGGGGATGAGCGGACAGATTTGAGACTCTAATGCCCCAACTCCTCCTCGAAATCTTCTCCGAAGAAATTCCCGCCCGGATGCAGCAGGGCGCCGCGCGCGACCTCGACCGCATGGTCTCCGACCGGCTGAAGGCCGCCGGCCTGACCTGGGATGCGCTGACGACCTACGCCGGCCCGCGCCGTCTGACCCTGGTGATCGAGGGCCTGCCCGCCGCCACGCCCGACCGCGAGGAGGAGATCAAGGGGCCCAAGGCCTCGGCCCCGGAACAGGCGCTGGAGGGCTTCCTGCGCAAGACCGGCCTGACCCGCGATCAACTGACCGAGCGCGACGGCGTCCTCTACGCCGTTCTGTCGTCCAAGGGCCGGGCCACGACCGATCTGGTCGCCGAGACGGTGGACCAGGTCATCCGCGCCTTCCCCTGGCCCAAGTCGATGCGCTGGGGTTCTGGAACCCTGCGCTGGGTCCGTCCGATCAAACGCATCCTGTGCCTGTTCGACGGCAAGGTGGTCCCGTTCGAGATCGACGGAATCCCGTCCGATGCGATCACAGAGGGGCACCGTTTCCTCGGCTCGGGCCAACTGTTGAAGGTCAGCGACTTCGTCGACTACCGCACCCAGCTGGAGCGGGAGTTCGTCCTGCTGGACGTGGCCGACCGCAAGCTGCGGATCCTGGAACAGGCCAAGGCCGCCTGCGCCGCGCGCGGCCTCGTCTTGGTCGATGACGACGGCCTGCTGGACGAGGTGGCGGGGCTCGCCGAATGGCCGACCCCGATCCTGGGCGACATGGACCCGCAGTTCCTGGCCCTTCCGCCCGAGGTCGTGCGCCTGTCGATGAAGGTGCACCAGAAGTATTTCGCCGTCCGCAGCTCTCCCCCCTCTGGGGGGAGCACCCGCGAAGCGGGGGAGGGGGGCACGCCCCAACTGGCCCCCAACTTCCTGGTCGTCGCCAATGTCGAGGCGACCGACGGCGGCAAGGCCCTGGCCGCCGGCAACAGCCGCGTCCTGTCCGCCCGCCTGAACGACGCCCGCTTCTTCTGGGATGAAGACCAGAAGGTCGGCTTCGACGCCTGGAACGAAAAGCTGAAGGGCGTCACCTTCCACGCCAAACTGGGCACGCTTGCCGAGCGCGTCGAGCGCATCGCGGCGCTCGCCCGCGAGATCGCCCCCCTGGTCGGCGCCGATGCGGACGAGGCCGAGATGGCCGCCCGCCTGTGCAAGGCCGATCTGGCCAGCGGCATGGTCGGCGAATTCCCGGAACTGCAGGGGATCATGGGCGGCTATTACGCGCGTCTGCTGAGCGCGCCCCCCTCGTCCGCTTCGCGGCCACTCCCCCCTGAGGGGGGAGATCGCACGGATCAATCCTCCCCCCTTGGGGGAGGGGGACCGCGGAGCGGTGGAGGGGGCTGGACGCCTCAAGTGCGCGACCGCATCGCCGACGCCATCCGCGACCACTACAAGCCCCAAGGCCCCGCCGACACGGTCCCGACCGCACCCGTCACGGTCGCCGTCGCCCTGGCCGACAAGCTGGACACCTTGGTCGGCTTCTTCGCCATCGACGAGAAGCCCACGGGGTCGAAGGATCCGTTCGCGCTGCGGAGAGCGGCGCTGGGCGTGATCCGGTTGGTGCTGGAGAATGGAATTAGGGAAAACTTACTAAGGCCTATTTCACGACAGCGAGCGCGCGTAATCGCGTCCAAACTTCCATTGAATACCGAAGATCTTGACGCCAGAACTTTTGCGGAGATCAAGCGGCTAGGCGTTGAGCATGCGGTCGAGACCGGCCCATTAATGTTGGAAGCGGTAGAGGCTATTAACCGTCTCTTGAGGGATACTTGGGAACTCGGGCGCGGCTATGCGCCTGACGAAAAAGACCATGAAACGCTCGCCTTCTTCGCCGACCGCCTGACCGTCCTCCTCCGCGATCAGGGCCAACGCCACGACCTCGTCGCCGCCGTCTTTGCTCTGGGCGACGACGACCTCGTCCGCATCGTGCGCCGGGTCGAGGCCCTGGCCGCCTTCCTGGCCACCGACGACGGGGCCAATCTGCTGGCCGGCTACAAGCGCGCCTCCAACATCCTGCGCGCCGAGGAGAAGAAGGGGCCCGTCCCGACCGGCATGGTCCAGACCGGCCTGCCGAACCAGCCCGAGGCCGAGACCGTCCTGGCCTTCGCCGTCAACGCCGCCCGCACCGCCGTCGAGAACGCCTTGGAGACCGAGGATTTCGCCGCCGCCATGACGGCCCTGGCGGCCCTGCGCGCGCCGGTCGACGCCTTCTTCGAGGCGGTGATGGTCAACTCGGACGTTCCCGAGGAGCGCGACAACCGTCTGAAACTGCTGGGCCAGGTGCGGGACGTGATGGGGCAGGTGGCGGACTTCGGCCAGATCGCGGGGTAGGTGCTGAAGACCCTCTCCCGCTTGCGGGAGAGGTGGCCCGGCGTGCGGGGGCGTAGCCGGACCAGGGTCGGAGAGGGGAGTCTTGTTTCAACAAGAAGACTTCCCCCATCGTCAGGCGTGTCGCTGCGCGCCACGGCCTGACACTTCCCCCGCAAGCGGGGGAAGGTCCGCGCACTCTAGCCCGACGCCCCCAACCGCCCTAAATCTCGCGCTCATTCCGTCGGACCCGCCTTGACCCCAGTTTCGGACATCGCCGCCAAAACTCCCGCCTGGGTCTGCGCGCCCGGCGTGCTGAAGGTCCCCTTTCTCGACGTCTTCCTGAACGACTACGACCTGCGCCGCCTACCGGGCGATCAGGTCCAGGCCGTGCTGGGCTGGGGCCTGAAACCCACCGCCGCCGCCGGTCGCCGCTGGGCGGACGCGAACAACCGTCCCTATGTGGCGCTGGAGGACGGTTTCCTGCGCTCGGTCGGCCTGGGGGAGGCGGGGGCGGCCAGCCTCAGCCTGATCGTCGATGACCTGGGCGTCTATTATGACGCCACCCGGCCGAGCCGCCTCGAACAGCTGATCCAGACCGCCGACGGCTGGTGCGACGCCGCCCTGACCGCCCGCGCCCGCGCCCTGATCGACCGGATCGTCGCCTCGGGCGTGTCCAAGACCAATATGGGCGGGCCGCTGGACCCCGGCCTGCTGCGGCCCGGCCGCCGCGTGCTGATCGTGGACCAGACCTTCGGCGACGCCTCCATCGGCTATGGGCTGGCGACGCAAGACAGTTTCGACGCCATGGTCGCCGCCGCCCGGCGCGACGAGCCCGAGGCCCAGCTGATCGTCAAACGCCACCCGGCGGTGGCGGCGGGCAGGAAGCGAGGGTGCGTCACCGATCTGTCCGGCGTCACCCTGGTGGACGCCGACGTGCGGCCGGCCGACCTGCTGGCGGCGGTGGACGCCGTCTATTGCGTCACGTCTGCGCTCGGATTCGAGGCCCTGTTGCGCGGCCTGCCGGTGCGCTGTTTCGGGGCGCCCTTCTATTCCGGCTGGGGCCTGACGACCGACGCCGTGGACACCGGCCGCCGGGGTGTAGGGCGCAGTCTGGAACAGGTCGCCGCCGCCGCCCTGATCGCCTACAGCCGCTATGTCGATCCCGTCACCGGCGAACTGTGCGAAGCTGAACAGGCGCTGGAGCGGCTGATTTGCCTGCGTGATCGGGCCGACCGTCTGGCTGGGAACTGGGCCGCTGTCGGCTTCGCCCCGGCCAAACGCCCGCCGGTGCGCCGCCTGCTGAACTCGCCCAAGGCGCGGATGCGCTATTTCATGTCGCCGTCGCGGGCCGCCGCCCATGCCGCCGCGACCAATGGTCGGCTGATCTGGTGGGCGGGCAAGGAGAGCGAGGCCGTGCGCCGGGCCGCCGCAACCTTTGACGGCCCGACCGTCCGCATGGAGGACGGCTTCATCCGTTCACGCGGCCTGGGGTCCGATTTCGTCGGCGCCCTGTCGGTCGCCCTGGACGATCAGGGCGTCTATTACGACCCGTCGCGCCCGTCGCGGCTGGAGACCCTGATCGAAACGACAGACGCCACGCCGGAGCAGTTGGCCCGCGCCGCTGCGCTTCGCATACGCATCGTCGAGGCGGGCCTGTCGAAATACAATCTGAAGGGCCAGGCACCGGCCGACTGGCCTGCGGATCGCGACATCCTGCTGGTCGTCGGCCAGGTGGAGAACGACAAGTCGATCCTGCTGGGCTGCGAACCGGACCTGAACACCAACTCCGCTCTTGTCGAGGCGGCGCGGGCCGATCACCCGGACGCCTTCCTGGTCTATCGCAACCATCCGGACGTTCTGGCCGGCAACCGGCCCGGACGGCTGGACGCCTCGGCCCTGTCCGCCGTCGACGCCGTGGCGGACGGGCTGGACATCATCGACTGCCTGAACGCCTGCGCGCGGGTGGCGACCCTGACCTCCTTGACCGGGTTTGAGGCCCTGATGAGGGGCAAGGCGGTGTCGGTCTATGGCCGACCCTTCTATGCGGGTTGGGGCCTGACCGACGACCGGCTGGGCTTCCAGCGCCGCACCCGGCGGGCTACGGTCGATCATCTGATCCTGGCCGCCCTGGTCTATTATCCGATCTATGTCACGCCCCAGGGCTGGCCCTGCGAGGCCGAGGATCTGGTTCAGGCCCTGATCGCCTCCCGAGACCGGCCGCCGCCCCCGGCGCCGCGCGGCCAAATCCAGCGCTGGGCCGCCGGGATCATCGCCAGTCTCGACCGCAGGCCGCCGCCGTCCTATTGAAGGCGTTCGCAAAGGAAACTGTCTACCCGTGCAACACGCCGTCATCGCCGCAACCGGCCTCTTCACCCCCGAACAATCGGTCTCCAACGCCGAACTGGTCGACAGCTACAACGCCTGGGCCGACGGCTGGAACGCCCGTCACGCAGATCGGATCGAGGCGGGGGAACTGGAGGCCAAGCCCCATTCCTCCCCCGAGTTCATCGAAAAGGCCTCGGGCATCAAGCAGCGGTTCGTGATGGACAAGGCCGGGGTGATCGACCCCGCCCGCATGGCGCCCAACTTGCCCGAACGCAGTAATGACGAGCTGTCGATCCTGGCCGAGATGGCGGTCAAGGCCGCCCGTCAGGCCATCGAGGCCTGGGGCAAGCCCGTCAGCGAGATCGGCGCGGTGCTCTGCGCCGCCTCCAACATGCAACGCCCCTATCCGGCCATGGCCATCGAGGTGCAGCAGGCCCTGGGGATCGAGGGCTTCGCCTTCGACATGAATGTCGCCTGTTCCTCGGCCACCTTCGGGATCAAGACGGCGGCGGACTTCATCGCCGGCGGCTCGGTCAAGGCCGTGCTGATGGTCAATCCGGAGATCTGCTCGGCCCACCTGAACTTCACCGACCGCGACAGCCATTTCATCTTCGGCGATGTGGCGACCGCCGTGATCGTGGAATCCTCGGACACCGCCGGACCCGGCGGCTGGGACGTGCTGGGCACGCGGCTGAAGACCGTCTTCTCGAACAATATCCGCAACAATTTCGGCTTCCTGAACCGCAACGCGCGCGACACCGACCATCTGGATTCGCCGGTCGCCGACGACAGCGTCCAGAACGACAAGCTGTTCATCCAGCAGGGCCGCAAGGTCTTCCGCGACGTGGTGCCGATGGTCTCGGACATGATCGTCGATCACGCCGGCGAACTGGGCCTGGATCCGCACGAGCTGAAGCGGCTGTGGCTGCACCAGGCCAACATCAACATGAACCAGCTGATCGGCAAGAAGGTGCTGGGTCGCGAACCGTCGTCGGAAGAGAACGTCATCATCCTGGACGACTACGCCAACACCTCCTCGGCCGGCTCGATCATCGCCTTCCACCTGCACAACGACGGCTTCGTCCCCGGTGAGACCGGCCTGATCTGCAGCTTCGGCGCAGGGTACTCGGCCGGGACCGTATTCGTGCGCAAGCGTGGCTAGGGTGACGAAACCAAAAGTTTCGACCGGCGTTACGGCAGGTTAATCCCGATCTGCGACGATAATTTCTGAGGCCACGCTTGAATCCGGCGGCGGATTTTGCGAGGCGTTCGATTGTCGAGAACAGGGGAGTTCCCAGATGGCTCAGACGACGCCGAAGACAGTGCTGGAAAGCCTGGCTCAGGATATCGCCGCCGTGCTGAAGAGCATGGGCGGCTCGGCCCACCAGAATTTGGTCGTCGACTGCGTTGCGGCCCTCCGACGTCAGCGCGGCGAGGCGGTGGACGCCCAGGCCCTGCGTCAGAAGATCATCGAAGCCTTCGAACAGTACCGCGACTGGTTCGTGCGTCCGTTCGGCGAAGGCTCTCAGCGCTGGGCCCTGGCCCGCGATTTCGCCTGAAGTCCTGAAAGCAAAAAGGCGCGCCCCTTTCGGAGCGCGCCTTCTTCAATCCGCCTGATCGCCGGGATCAGAAGCGACGGATGTAGCTGAGCGAATAGGCGTCCGCCTCGCCCGCGTCGTCACGGTAGTCGCGACGGGTCCAGTCGGCCCGCAGGCCGTTCACGCCGTCCAGATAGTAGTTGGCGCCGGCGCCGTAGTTCCAGCTGTCGCCGCCCACGTCGGTATTGGCGCCGGGGAACTCCTGCTTCAGCTCGGTATGGCCATAACCGCCGCGGGCGAACAGCTCCAGCTTGTCGGAAACCGGCACCTTGCCGACCACATAGCCCGCCGCGTCCCACTCGTGCTTGGTCGTCCCGTCCACGCCGGCGACGGTGAAGTCGTCGTCCTTGACGCCGACCGAAGCCTCGGTCTCCAGCGCCAGATAGCGGTTCAGATTGACGCCCAGGCGGCCGGTCACGGCGCCGGTGGTGGCGTTGTCGCCTTCAAGATGAGTATAGCCCAGTGATCCGTAACCACGCGGTTCAGGATTGGTTTGAGCAAAGGCCGGAGCGGCGATTGCGGAAACGGCGACAGCAGCGAGAAGAATGTTGCGCATTGTTTCTTATTAACTCCTAGATGTGATGACCGGTTGGATCATCAGCCCCATCCAGCGAGTGCTTAAATAGGTGAGGGCGTTCTCTGTTCCAGAGGCCGCCAGAACAGTCCGTCGTCTGTGGACGGCGAGACACACACTGTGTTCTGTCAAGGTCGGCGACTTTGTGGCGATGCAACAAAAAGGGCGGCCTCGTCAGAGACCGCCCTCTAATCTTTCACCCCGTCATCCTCGGGCTCGACCCGAGGACCAGACGTTGATCGGGCTGTGCGTCAAAGTCTTCGCACAAGCGGCGTCGCGTCCGATCCTCGGGTCAAGCCCGAGGATGACGGAGAATGTCTAACCTCAGCGGTCCTTCTCGCGCTCCCCGCTCAGCGCCGCCTGGGCCGCCGCCAGGCGGGCGATCGGCACGCGGTAGGGCGAGCAGGAGACATAGTCCAGCCCGGCCTTTTCGCAGAAGGCGATCGACGATGGATCCCCGCCGTGCTCGCCGCAGATGCCCAGCTTGACCTCGGGGCGAACCGCACGGCCGCGTTCGGTGGCGATCTCGATCAGGCCGCCGACGCCGTCCTGGTCCAGACGCACGAAGGGGTCCGTTTCGAAGATGCCCTTGTCCAGATAGGCCTGCAGGAACCGCCCCGAATCGTCGCGGCTGATGCCGAAGGTGGTCTGGGTCAGGTCATTGGTGCCGAAGCTGAAGAACTGGGCGTGCTCGGCCAGATCGCCCGCGCGGATGGCGGCGCGGGGCAGTTCGATCATGGTGCCGACCAGATAGTCGACGCTGTCGCCGGCCTCGGCGAACACCGCCTTGGCCGTGCGGTCGGTCAGTTCGCGCAGATATTTCATCTCCAGACCCAGGGCGACCAGCGGGTGCATGATCTCCGGGATCGGCGCCACGCCCGAGGTTTTCTTCACCTCCAGCGCCGCCTCCAGCACGGCCCGCACCTGCATCTCGTAGATCTCGGGATAGGCCACGCCCAGGCGGCAGCCGCGGTGGCCCAGCATGGGGTTGGTCTCGTGCAACTCCTTGGCCCGGCGCTTCAGCTTCTCGGCGTCGATGCCCGAAGAGGCGGCCAGGGCGTCGATGTCCTCTTCCGTATGGGGAATGAACTCGTGCAGCGGCGGGTCCAGCAGACGCACCGTCACAGGCAGGCCGGCCATGATCTCGAACAGTTCGACGAAGTCCGACTTCTGGAACGGCGCGATCTTGGCCAGGGCCGTGCGGCGCCCGGCCTCGTCGTCGGCCAGGATCATCTCGCGCACGGCGGCGATCCGGGTGTCGTCGAAGAACATGTGTTCGGTCCGGCACAGGCCGATGCCCTCGGCGCCGAAGCCGCGCGCCGTCTTGGCGTCCAGCGGGGTCTCGGCGTTGGCGCGCACCTTCAGGCGGCGCACCTGGTCGGCCCAGCCCATCAGGGTCTGGAAGTCGCCGGTCAGTTCCGGCTCGATCATCGGCACGGCGCCGTCCAGCACCTCGCCCTTGGAGCCGTCGATGGTGATGATGTCGCCGGTCTTGAAGCTGCGGCCGCGGGCGGTGAAGACGCCCTTGGCCTCGTCGATATGGATCTCGCCGGCGCCGGAGACGCAGGCCCGGCCCATGCCGCGCGCCACCACGGCGGCGTGGCTGGTCATGCCGCCCCGCGCCGTGACGATGCCCCGCGCCGCATGCATGCCGTGGATGTCCTCAGGGCTGGTCTCCTCGCGCACCAGGATGACGGCCTCGCCCAGGCCGGCCAGACGTTCGGCCTCGTCGGCGTCGAACACGATCTTGCCGGTCGCCGCGCCGGGCGAGGCGGGCAGGCCGGCGGCGATGACGGTGCGGGGCGCCTCCGGGTCCAGGGTCGGGTGCAGCAACTGATCGAGCGCCGAGGGCTCGACCCGGCTGATCGCCTCTTCCTGGCTGATCACCCCCTCGGCCGCCAGGTCGACCGCCACCTTGAGCGCCGACTTGGCGGTGCGTTTGCCGTTACGGGTTTGCAGCATCCAGAGCCGGCCCTGTTCGACCGTGAACTCGATGTCCTGCATGTCGCGATAGTGGCTCTCCAGCTTGCCGACCACCTCGACGAACTGGCCGAACACCTCGGGCATGGCCTCTTCCATCGAAGGGGCGGTCTCGCCCATCTCCTCGCGGCCGATCCTGGTCAGGGACTGGGGCGTGCGGATGCCCGCGACCACGTCTTCGCCCTGGGCGTTGATCAGGAACTCGCCGTACAGCCGCGCCTCGCCGGTCGAGGGGTTGCGGGTGAAGGCCACGCCGGTGGCCGAGGTCTCGCCCATATTGCCGAACACCATCGACTGGACGTTGACGGCGGTGCCCCAGCTCTCGGGGATGTCATGCATGCGGCGATAGAATTTCGCCCGGTCGTTCATCCAGCTTTCGAACACGGCGCCGACGGCGCCCCACAGCTGGTCCTTGGGATCCTGGGGGAAGGGGTGGCCCAGCTCGCGCTCGACCACGGCCTTGTAGTCCTCGACGACCCGCTCCCAGTCCTCGGCCTTCAGATCGGTGTCGACGCTGACGCCCAGCCGGTCCTTGTGGGCGTCCAGCACCTCTTCGAAATCGTCGTGGCTGAGGCCCAGAACCACGTTGGAATACATGGTGATGAAGCGGCGATAGGAATCGAAGGCGAATCGCCGGTCGCCTGACAGCCTGGCCAGGCCCTCGACCGTCTGGTCGTTCAGGCCCAGGTTCAGCACCGTGTCCATCATGCCCGGCATCGAGGCCCGCGCGCCCGAACGCACCGAGACCAGCAGGGGATTGTCCACGTCGCCGAAGGTCTTGCCGACCACGCCCTCGACCTTGGCCAGGGCCGTCTTCACCTGGTCTTCCAGATCGGCCGGATAGGTCTCGCCGTGGGCGTAATAGTGGGTGCAGACCTCGGTGGTGATGGTGAAGCCGGGCGGGACGGGCAGACCCAGGGCGGACATTTCCGCCAGGTTCGCGCCCTTGCCGCCGAGAAGGTTCTTCATCGACGCGTCGCCGTCGGCGGAGCCTCCGCCGAAGCCGTACACCCACTGAGTCATCTTAAGCCCCTGAGCTTTGTCTTAAGGTTCGGCGGGTTGACCCGCTCGCACATGCGGCCTGCTCTAGCGCGGCGAAACCGGCTTGACCATGGCGTTTGTAACAAAGCGTGAGCCTGAAACCGGTTTCCGAACCTCGGTTTTTCGGATCCCGCCGAACCGACGGACTGCGCCGTACAGGGACGATTACCAGCCGCGCCCGCCGCGACTCCAACGATCGTCGCCATAGTAGCGGTTGTCCGGCACATAGCGGCCGTCCCGATCATACCAGCCGTAGCCCTGCTGGTACCGATCATAGCCGTCCAGCGGATAGCCGTAGTCATAGTACTGACCGTCTTCGGCCTCCCACCAGTCGCGGGGATAGGGGCTGTATTGGCAGTCATAGCCGCGGTCGCCGCCGCCCCAGGAGGGGACGTAGCGGTCGCGGTAGCGGTTTTCGAAACGGGGGCGGCACAGGTCTCGCGACCACACCCGATTGTCACGGGCCTCGATGCTGGCGCGCGGCTCGCCATAGATGGCGTCGCGGACGCCGGCGAAACTGTTGCCGGTGATCACCGCCCGGCCCGAGGCGGCGGCGACCCCGACCTGATCCACCCGGACGCGGTTCTGATCGAACAGCAGTTCGCCGTTATAGAGGACCGCGCCCTTGTCGCCCTTGCAGATCCGGCTGTTGGAGACCGAGACCGAGGCGCCCTCCACCGCCACCCCTTCGACATAGCCGCAGATCTTGGCGTTGCTGATCTCGACCCGGCCGTAATCGCGGGCGGAGCGAACGATCACTCCGATGGCGCGCGGGCCGAAGCTGTTCGGCTGTTCCGATCCGATCAGGGTGACCGAGGTCAGGCTGGAGGGGGCGGCGGAGCCCGGCGTCAGATCCACGCCCGACACGGCCCCGGTGACGGCGGTTTCGTACAGGGTGACGGCGGCGCCGTCGGCCACCACGGCGGCCGAGACGGTTCGGGCGTCGATCAGGGCGTCGCGCAGGTCCAGAAGCCCGCCGTCGACATAGATCGCCGCCTCGTCGCCCGCGTGGCGGAAGCCGACCCGGCTCATGACGATTTCAGCCCCATAGCCGATGACGCAGGCGGCGTCGCCGGCGTGGGGTGAGGCGAAGACCAGGTCGCGGACCTCGACCCGGACGCCGGGGGCGGCGGTCAGGCAGGGCAGGCCGTCCGGCGCCTGAAGGGTGGGCGTCGCCGCATCCCAGCGGCGCGGATCAAAGCCGCTGTCGCCGATGATGGTCATCGGCTTGTCGATGTTCAGCCAGCCAACGCAGGCGCCGCCCCTGGCCCGGATGATCAAGGTGCCGCCGGGGCGCACGCGCTGGACCGCGCTCTCGATCGCGCCCGAGCCGGGATTGCCGCCGCAATCGACCAGGACGACCTCTTCCTGGTGCGGGGGGCGGGGCAGGGGACGCCAGTCGGGACCACGATACCGGCCGTAGTCGTAGCGGCGATGGGCGCGGGGCCGGGCGCGGGTCGGCGGGTCCAGCAGGACGCCGAAATTGGGCCGGGTCTGGGCCTCGACCTTTGCGGCGACCTGGGCCTGGACCGGGTCGGGCAGGGTCGTCAGGGCGGCCAGGGCGAAGGCCGCCAGGAGCGAGACTTTCGCGAGCGAGCGGATGTTCATGCGACCAGACCCTCCGTTTCAGCGGCGCTGTTGTTGGGCGCGGGACACCTGGGACAACAGGGCCTGCAGGCGCGAAGCCGAGGGGCCGAAGCCCGACAGCGCGGATTCGATGCGGAAGGCGACGGCCTCGGCCTTGTCCTGGTCCGCCACCCCGGCGACGCCGAGGGCGAAATAGGTGGACATGGCGAACTTGGCCTCGGGGCTGCCCTGGCGGGCCGCCTCCTCGAACCATTTGAACGACCGGGCGTAGTCGGGGGGCAGGCCGATGCCTTCGGCGTACATGACGGCCAGGACCAGCTGGGCCTCCGACGAGCCGTTGACGGCGGCCAGCTGGATGGCGCGGACCCGTTCCAGCGGCGACAGCCGGCTCTCGGTCGCATGGCCGAGCATGGCTTCGAAGGCCTCGATCTGCTGGCGGGAGAGCTGTTCGGGGGCGGTGACGGCCTCGGGCGTCACGCCCAGATAGCGCAGGGCGCGGCCCACATGGATGAAGGGCAGTTCGCCCTGAAGCCGGGACAGGGCGTATTCATAGGCGTCGCCGCGCGGGCGGCTCTCGTCCGAGAAGGGGACGCCGGAGGCCGGGGCCTCCAGCGGATAGAATTCGAAGGGCGGGGTCCACTGACGCGCCTTGGCCTCGACGAAGCCTGCATATTGGGCGCGGCCGGGCGAGGAGCGCTCGAAGTCCTTCATCAGCACATAGGCGCCGACGTCGCCGGTCTGGACCGCCAGATAGTTGTAGAGATAGGCGTCGACGTCGTTCCGCTGGAACAGATTGACCGCCGCCCAGTAGCCGCCGCGCGAACGCGGCTGGCCCAAGCTCTTGCCCTCGGGCTTGCGGCCGAGCGCCTCACGGGCCTCGCGATTGTCGGCAGGCTCGCCGAAGGGGCCGTAGAGACCGTCGTGGAGGCGGGCCAGGGTGCGATAGCCCTCGGCGTCCTGGGTGGAGAGGACGTAGATGACGCGGTCGCGCACCGCCTCCTGCTCCTGCCGGCTCATCCGCGACAACTGGCGGTCCAGCACCTGATAGGCGCGGTGGCGTTCGAAGGCGCGGCAGTCGTCGTATTTCGACAGGCGGCGCAGACCCCCTCCGAACAGGCCGCCGCCCTGGGGTTCGACCCCGTTGATCGGGGCGTAGCCCTCGTCATTGGCCAGGGCCATGGCGTACCAGACCGAGCTTTCGATCGGATCCTCGATATTCTTGTCGGTGGCGCGGACGGCGGCGTAGCGCGAGCCCAGCTCCAGCTGGGCGAAGACGTCGCCGCGGAAGGCGGCGCGGCGCAGGTGGCGCAGGCTCGCCTCCTGGGCGTTGAATTCGGATCCCGTCACCGAGGCTGGGCGGGGGCAGGACAGGGCGGCCTCGTTCTGGGCCCCTCGGCGCCAGAAGTCGGGGGCGCCGTCGCCGCAGCTGGCCAGAAGCAGGACGGCGATCAGCAGGACCAGAACCGCCACGGCGCCGCCGGCCAGGGGCATGCGATGCCGCTGGAGCTGGGATGGACCGTGACCGGCGTTGTCGTACTCGCCCATACCTTCCTGTCGCTCCCGCAATCCCAACTGGCCGACGCGACGCAGGACGGCGCGCCGACGCCGACGGGTCAGACCGCCAAACATGGTTAACAATGTTTTGCGACAAAGCGGCGCCACAGCAAGCGGCAAATTTGGCTACGCCGAACCTTGTTGTGCGATTTCCGGTATTTAACAAATTGAACCCTGTGGACGAAGGCTCGCTTCCGGTGGCGGGGGCGCCTATATCGGCTGCGAATCGAAGGAGCGCCCATGTCCTATGTCCCCCGCGACGACCGCCCCGCCGACAAGGCGGACCGCTATGCCGAGGTCGAGGCCGAGATCCTGGCGGTGCTGGACGGAGAGCCGAATTTGACCGCGCGGATGGCGACCGTGGCCTCGATGCTGGCCGACGCCTTCGACCACTATTTCTGGACCGGCTTCTACGTCGTCGCGCCGGACAAGACGCCGGATGGGGCGGACGAACTGGTGGTCGGACCCTATCAGGGGACGCTGGGCTGTCTGCGGATCGCCTTCGGGCGCGGGGTGTGCGGGACGGCGGCGGCGACGCGCCAGACCCAGCTGGTCGAAGACGTCCACGCCTTTCCCGGTCACATCGCCTGCGACAGCCGCTCGGCCAGCGAGATCGTCGTGCCGGTGCTTGACGTCTCGGGCGAACTGATCGCCGTCTTTGACGTGGATGCGACGACCCCGGCGGCCTTCGACGCCGTGGACCAGGCGGGGCTGGAACGCCTGATGGCCAAGGTCTTCGCCGCAGGCTGAGCCGACAGACGAGAGGGGCAAAGGGATGGAGGACGAGATGAAACGGGTGATCGCGATCACGGGCGGGCACGGGGTGCTGGGCCGGGCCGTGCTGGAGGCCGCCCTGGCGGCGGGGCTGGCGGTCGCCGTCATCGACCATGCCGAAGGCCATCCGGTTCCGCCCGGGGTGCTTGAGATCGGCGGCGTCGACCTGACCGACCCGGTCCAGGCCGAGGAGGCCGTGGCCTCTGTCATCAGCCGCTACGGCCGGCTGGACGTCCTGGCCAATATCGCCGGCGGCTTCGTCTGGCAGACGACGGACGACGCGCAGCCGGCCTGGGACCGGATGCAGGCCCTGAACCTGACCACCGCCCTGAACGCCAGCCGCGCGGCTCTGTCCTATCTGAAGGCGGCGTCGGACGGGCGGATCGTCAATGTCGGTTCGGCTGCGGCGCTGAAGCCCGGCGCGGGTATGGGGGCTTACGGCGCCGCCAAGCTGGGCGTCCACGCCCTGACCCAGGCCCTGGCGGAGGAGCTGAAGACCACGTCCGTAACGGTCAATGCGGTGTTGCCGTCAATCATTGACACGCCCGCCAATCGCAAGGACATGCCCGACGCCGATCCGGCGACCTGGGTGGCGCCGGCCGATCTGGCGGCGGTGATCCTGTTCCTGGCCTCGCCTGAGAGCCGGGCCATGACCGGGGCGCTGGTCCCTGTGACCGGGCGGGTCTGATGCGGCGCGATCTGGTCCGCAGCGTCCTCTATCTGCCGGCCTCGAACGGCCGGGCGGTGGAGAAGGCGCGGACGCTGGACTGCGACGTGGCGATCCTGGACCTGGAGGATGCGGTGGCGCCCGAGGCCAAGATCGACGCGCGGGCGGCGGCGGTCGCGGCGGTGAAGGCGGGCGGCTTCCGGCCCCGGTTGGGCGTGCGGATCAACGCCCTGGACACGGCGTGGGGCGAGGACGATCTGAGTGCTTTGGCGGATGCGCGCGCCGGTCTGATCGTCGCGCCCAAGGTCGAGACGGCCGAGACGGTTCACGCCCTGTCGGCTGGGGCGCCGGGCGCGGCCCTGTGGGTCATGATCGAGACGCCGCGCGGCCTGATCGCCCTGAGCGAGATTGCGGCGGCGGGCGGGGGGCTTCAGGGGTTGATGCTGGGGGTCAACGACCTGGCCAAGGCCCTGGGGACGGGCGCGTCGCCGGATCGCGAACCGTTCAAGCCCTGGCTGGCGGCCCTGGTGGTCGCGGCGCGGGCGCACGGACTGCTGGCCGTCGACGGGGTGTTCAACCGGATCGAGGACGTCGATGGTCTGGCGGCCGAGGCGGCCCAGGGGCGGCTGTACGGCTTCGACGGCAAGAGCCTGATCCATCCGTCCCAGATCGCCGCCGCCAACACCGCCTTCGCCCCGTCCGAGGCCGAGGTCCAGGCGGCGCAGGCGGTGGTGGCGGCCTTCGCCGCGCCGGAAGCCGAGGGGCGAGGCGCGATCCGGGTGGGGGGCGCCATGGTCGAACGTCTGCACCTGGGCCAGGCCGAGGCCTTGCTGGCGCGACACGCCGAGGCGACGAACCGCCGGTAGAGCCCCGATCCGGCGTTTCCTAATCCGCCGGGACACTGTAGGAAGCCCGCCCTTCGAGGAGCCGGGTCATGACCACGCCGCAACCGATCACGATCGGCATAGACTTCGGCACGACCAATTCGGTCGTGGCCCTGGCCGATCCTGCGACCGGCGCCGAGCTGGTCCGTTTCACGGTTGACGGGGCGGGCGGCGTCTCCACCTTCCGCTCGGCCCTCAGCTTCCAGTTCCACCCGGCCGAAGACGGCGGTCGCCCCGAACGGGTGGTCGAGGCCGGGCCCTGGGCCATCGAGGCCTATGTGGACGATCCGGTGGACACGCGCTTCATTCAGTCGTTCAAGACCTTCGCCGCCAGCGCCGCCTTCACCGAGACCCGCATCCACGACCGGCGCTATACGTTCGAGGATCTGCTGTCCGCCTTCCTGCTGAAGCTGCGCCACCATGCGGGGGCCGCCATGGCCGATCTGCCGCCCCGCGTCATCGTCGGCCGCCCCGTGACCTTCGCCGGCAATCGGCCCGACGAGGCCCTGGCCCTGTCGCGCTACGAGACGGCGTTCAAGCGGCTAGGGTTCCAGGACGTCCGCTACGCCTATGAACCCGTCGGCGCCGCCTTCTATTTCGCCCGCACCCTGAAACAGGACGCCACCGTCCTGGTCGCCGACTTCGGCGGCGGCACCAGCGACTTCTCCATCGTCCGGTTCGAACGCACGCCCGAGGGGCTGAAATCCACGCCCCTGGCCCAATCCGGCGTCGGAGTGGCCGGCGACGCCTTCGACTATCGGATCATCGACCATCTGGTCTCGCCCGAACTGGGCAAGGGCAGTTTCTACACCAGCCTGGGCAAGACCCTGCCGGCGCCCCAGCGCTACTATTCCGCTTTCGCCCGCTGGGACCAGCTGGCCCTGCTGCGGGCGTCGCGCGACATGCGCGACATCCGCGCCCTGGCGACCACCTCGCTTGAGCCCGAGAAGATCGAGCGGCTGATCGAGGTGCTGGACGACAACCACGGCCACGCCCTGTACCGCGCCGTCTCCAGCCTGAAACAGGATCTGTCGCGGGACGAGACGGCCGATTTCCGCTTCGTCGCGGGCGGGGTGCGGATCGAGGCGACGGTCACGCGGGCCCAGTTCGACGCCTGGATCGCCCCCGAACTGGCCGAGATGGAGGCGGCGCTGGACCAAGCCATCGACCGCTCCGGCCTGGCCCCCTCCACCATCGACCGCGTCTTCCTGACCGGCGGCACCTCCTTGACCCCCGCCGTCCGCACCCTGTTCACCCGCCGCTTCGGCCCCGACCGGATCGAGACCGGCGGAGAGTTCGAATCCATCGCCGCCGGCCTGATCGGACTGGAGCCCGACGTCGAACGCTGGACCCAGGGCGGCTGATCCGCAGCAGCCTCAGTTTTCCGCCGCCGTCATCAGGCGGCGCAGCACCGTCTCCGCCTCCCGTCTCTGGGTCGGGTCCAGCGGGGCCAGCGCGCGTTCGGCCATGGCGAAACGCGGGTCTATGAAACCCTCGACCAGGGTCAGACCTTCCGGCGTCAGCTGCGCCAACAGGCGTCGGCGGTCTTCCTTCACACTGTGGCGCGACACCAGGCCTCGCGTCTCCAGACGCCGCAGGCAGGCCGTCAGGCCGCCCGAACTCAGCAGGACACGCTTAGCCAGATCCGTCGGCGACAGTTCGAAGGGCGCGCCGGCGCGGCGCAAGGTCGCGAGCACGTCATAGTCGGAATAGGACAGGCCGTGTTCGGCCAGCATCTGCGCCACGGCCTCTTCGTACCGTCGCCCCAGCCACAGGATGCGTCCCACGATGTTCAGGGCGTCGGCCTGGGTTTGGGGCCGCGCGTTTCGCCAGTCAGCCAGGACGGCGTCGATCACGTCCGGCGAGGAGGGGGTCTGGATCATGGGGGGAGGATAGGCGGTGAAAACCACGCGCACAAACCTTTGTGTAAAATATCTTGACGTAAAATAATTTGATGCAAAGATATCTGGATGTGACGGAGGATTTGACGTGGCTTTGAACAAGACCTGGCGCGCGGCTGCCGCAGCTGCCTGCGCCCTGCTGAGCGGCGCGTGCGCGACCTCGATCCAGGCCGCCCAGCTCCAGTCAGCCCCGTCACCGTCCGCCGTCGCACCCGATCTGAGCGCGGCCTTCGACGCCTATATGAAGGCGGCGGTGCAGAACGCGGCCTTCAGCGGGACTGTCCTGGTCGCCGCGCACGGGAGGCCTGTCTTCCGGGGAAGCTATGGACTGGCGAACCGGGCCTTCGACGTCCCCAATGACACCGACACCGTCTATCAACTGGCCTCGGTCACCAAGCCCTTCACCGCCCTTCTGATCATGATGCTGCAGGAGGAGGGGCGGCTCAGCGTCGATGACCTGGCCTGCGACCACCTCGCCGACTGTCCCCCGGCTTGGCGGGCCGTCACCGTGCGGCAACTGCTGACCCACACCTCCGGAATCCCCAACTACACCAGCCTGCCGGACTGGGACGAAGCCCTGGACAGCCGAACCTACGGCCCCGGCGGCGTCGTGGCCCTGGTGCGGGATCGGCCGCTCGAATTCGCGCCGGGCCAGGGCTATCGGTACAGCAACACCGGCTACAACCTGTTGGGGACGATCATCGAACGGGTCGCCGGCAAACCCTATCCGGAGGTCCTTCGTGAGCGGATTCTGGCGCCGCTCCACATGGATCATACGGTCTTCAACGCTTCACGCCGGATCATCCCTCATCTGGCGACCGGCTACTATTCGATCGGCTCCACCTTCATCGAGGCGACGCCGCAGTCGATGACCGGCGTCTACGGCGAGGCGGGGCTCAGCAGCACCGTGGACGATCTGTCGACCTGGGCCCAGGCGGTCGGCGCCGGGCGGCTGGTCTCTCCCGCCTCCCTGGCCCAGATGACCGACGGGGCGCGCAACAACTACGGCTTCGGCTGGGAGATCCGCTCCTGGCATGGTCGTCGTATGGTCGGCCATGCGGGCAGCGGGCCGGGATTTTCGAACATGGTCGCCCGCTTTCCTGACGACGACCTGACCATCGTGGTCCTCAGCAACAGCGACGAGGCCAGCGGCGGCGGGACCGCCCGGGCCCTCGCCGGCCTCTACTTCGGCGAGGCGACGTCCTTGCCGGATGTTCAGCCCAAGACGGTGATCCTGGACGCGGTGATGGCGGGCGGGGCCGAGGCTGGAATCCGCCAGTATCAGGCCATGAAGGCGGCCCAGCCCTCGGCCGAAGCCTTCGCCACCGATGAACTTTTGGTCGAGATCGGCTATGAACTGTCCGGCCTGCCCGCGATGGAGGAGGCGCGCCGCCTGTTCGCCTTCACCCTCGAACAGTTTCCGCAATCGGCCTTCAGCCATGACGGCCTCGCCGACCTTTCAGCGGCCGAGGGCGACTTTGCGGCGGCGATCGCCCATTTCGAAACATCGCTGCGGCTTGATCCAGACAATGAGTACGCCCGCGAGGGGCTGAAGCGCCTAAAAGGCCTCCCTGAAAGCTGACGGCGAGCGCTGTCGGACCGAGTCTTCCGCGAGTTCGAATCCATCCCCGCCGGCCTGGCCCTGATCGGACTGGAGCCGGACGTCGAACGCTGGACCCAGGGCGGCTGAGGCTCGCGCTGCGCGTTCGGCGCGACGTCTCATTTCTTCGCAGGCTTCTCCGCGGTCGGGGCTTGCGGCTGAGACGGCTTGTCCGCCGTCGGCTGCCGCTCCTTCCAAGCGAACAGGTTCCGATTGTTCCAGGCGACGCGGATCGTCGCGGATTTGAACTCTCGCACCGCCACCTCATAGGTGGTGAAGGCGCCCTCATGGCAAGGCGGCAAGGCCAGCCGCATCGCCAGATTGTCCTTGATCAGGAAGGCGGAGATGTCTTCTGGAGACGGCGCGGTTTCAGAATGGAAAAGGAACCTCAGTTTTACGTTCGTCACCGGATATCGCATCGAAGATATGGAGTAGAACGGTTCTTTTGCGTTGTATTCATCGACCAGATGAATGACAGTCGTTCTCTTGACGATCACATTGAAGAATGCGCCGAAATTCTTGTAAATCGAATGTACTACCTGGTTGGGCAGTATGGTTATGAGCGGATTTCGAGGCAGGGATTCGTTGTAGATCTCGATCACATTGATCGATTTTTCGTTGCCCTGCTTTATGATTTCCCCCTTGATCGAGCGATGTCCGACCTGGGCGTCAAAGACTTGGTGGTCGGGGTCTATCGACGCCTTTTCCCCATCCACCTTGGTGGTCGAATGATAGGCGCCCACGTCGGGTTGGTTGGCGTGGAAGAATTGCTTCCTCGTCAAAATTGCCCGCTTCATGTCGGGCTCGGCGAAGCTTAGGGTGACGTCGGTCTCCAAAACCGACAGTGGGACGCGCGCATTGTCCCAGTATTCGATCGCCTGTCGAACCCAGATGCCCAGCACCACCAAGGGTATGACGCTCGCCGCCAAGAACAGATAGCCGCCGATCGGCACGTCTGGATAGATCGGCGTCGGGATTTGCAGGAGGGCGATGAAGGTGTCGACGGCGTCGTGGGTGCAGACCTTGGGCAGTTCGCCTGCTTGGCCCGCCGCAACAGCGTTCAGCCGGTGGGCCAAGGCAGGGTCGCTGATCGCCACGCATTTTCCATACTCTCGGATCGGCGGCCAAAAGATCGCCGCCCAGCCCGCGATCCAGGTTATGGCGCCCGCCAACCAACCCAGCCTGTCCCACCACCTGCCTTTGAACATCACGCGCCTCCCGGTGGCATAAAGCTCGTTTTCAGCGAACGCGGCAATCCAAAAAGGAAGGGCCAAAAAGCAAAAAGGACAGGGCTGGTGAGGCCCTGTCCCTTTCACTCGCCGTTCGGCGAAAAACCAGCAGCCCGCTGGCGGGGCTTAGATCGTTTCTGTCGCACGCATACTCATTGCCTCGCTTCCAGAGTCGGAAAATACCGACGTTCAGAGCCTAACGGCCCATGATTAAGAAAATCCCTTCGCCGCCGCCGTGTTCCCGACGGTTGGAAGAGAGAGAAGTGGGTGTTCGACATCGACCGCACAAGCGATCTGCTGTTTGACTACTTGTGTTCGGCCGTTTCGGCTAGACCCCTGAGGGCTGAGAAATTCAGAGAAAGAAGTCCCGTGGTAGGCCCGGAGGGACTCGAACCCCCAACCAGACCGTTATGAGCGGTCGGCTCTAACCATTGAGCTACAGGCCCCCAGGGACGCGGCCGAGAGGCGCGGCGCGGCGGGAGGAACGGCCTAGCAGGGGAGGGCGCGGCTTGCCAAGGGCCTGATCTTCGCCGCGTCCGTTTCGGCGAATTCATCAAGATGAACGGAAACCGACATCGACGACCGGACGTTCGTTCAGGCGTAAAAGGCCAAGGTTACGGCCATGGATCGACGACCCCGTCGGTCGGGATCTTCCACGGAGACATCTTCATGAAACGCGCCTTCCAATCCCTGATGCTGGGCGGGGCCCTGACGGCCGCTGCGGTGATGGGCGCCGTCGCGCCGGCTGCGGCCCAGACGGTCCAGCCGGGCGTCCAAATGATGCAGCCTCCGCCCTCGCTGAACCTGTCGGCCTATGGCGAGGTCAAGGCCGCGCCGGACATGGCGACCATCAGTTTCGGCGTCCAGACCGAGGCGGCGACGGCCCAGGAGGCGATGCGCGACAATGCGACCCGCATGACCCAGGTCATGGCCGCCCTGCGCCGCGCCGGGATCGCCGAGCGCGATGTCCAGACCTCGGGCCTGAACCTGTCGGCGCAATATGACTATCAGCAGAACGAACCGCCCAAGCTGCGCGGCTATCAGGCCGTGAATCGGGTGACGGTGACGATCAACGACCTGACCAAGGTCGGGACCACCGCCGACGCCGTGGTGGCCGCCGGGGTCAATCAGATCGACGGCATCAGCTTCGGCCTGAAGGATCCCTCGGCGGCCGAGGACCAGGCGCGCCGACAGGCCGTGCAGGCGCTTCAGGCCAAGGCTCAGCTGTACGCCCAGGCCCTGAACGTCCAGCTGGCGGGCATCCGCAACCTGAGCGAAGGCGGCGGCTATGCGCCCCAGCCGCCGCAGCCGATGTTCGCCGCCCGCGCCGTGGCGATGGAAAGCCGTGACAGCACGCCGGTGGCCGCCGGCGAACTGACGGTGCGGATCGACATCACCGGCGTCTACGACATCGCCCGCTGATCCCGGGCGCAGAATGAGAAAGGCCCGCCGTCGCCGGCGGGCCTTTTTGCATCGGCGTCGATCTCGGCTCAGGCCGGGCGCTTGATCTCGTTATCATCGTCCAGCAGCACGACATTGGGCGTCCACTGGCGGGCTTCTTCCTGGGGCAGCTGGCCGTAGGTGACGACGATCACCTTGTCGTTCTTCTGGACCAGGCGCGCGGCGGCGCCGTTGACGCCGATGACCCTGGAGCCGCGCGGGGCCTCTATGGCGTAGGTGGTGAAACGGGCGCCGTTGGTGATGTTCAGCACATCGACCTGTTCGTTCGGATAGATTCCGGCCGCGTCCAGCAGGTCCATGTCGATGGCGATCGACCCCTCGTAATCGAGGTCGGCCTGGGTCACCGTGGCCCGGTGCAGCTTGGACTTCATCAGGGTGACCAGCATGGACGGCGGTCTCCGAAATAGGACACGGGGCGATAGGCCCCCGCTCGCAGGCGGCTCATATAGGGATTTCCGCCCTCCGCATCAATCGCGGCACCGCATCGCAACCGCGGCCGTGTGCGGCGCCGAACTGCGCCCGCACGTTGCACGACGTTCATTTGACGGTGACTGTTCCCGCTCTATGGTGCGGCTGAGCCATTCCGGCCTCTTGCGAGCGCGCCTTTTCCCATGAAGCAATTCTTTCTGACGGTTCTGGGGGTTTTCACCGGACTGATCCTGTTCGTCGTCGTGGTCCCGGTCGTTCTGCTGACGGTCGCCATCGCCGGCGCCTCCAAGCCGACGACGCCCGCGACCATGGTGCTGGAACTGGACCTGCGCGAGGGGATCAGCGACCAGCCCTCGACCAATCCGTTCGCGGCCTTCGGGGGATCGGGCCTGTCGGTGACCCAGGTGGTGGACGGTCTGGCCCAGGCCCAGGAGGACGCCGGCGTCAAGGCCGTGCTGGTCCGCCTGCCGGAAAGCGGCATGACCCCGGCCTCGGCGGATGAGCTGCGCCAGGCGATCCGCCGCTTCCGCGCCTCGGGCAAGCCGGTCATCGCTCACAGCCAGGGCTTCGCCCCTGCGGGCGCGGTGATGTCCACCTATATGGTCGGCGCCTCGGCGTCTGAACTGTGGATGCAGAACACCGCCGGCTTCCAGGCCACCGGCTTCTCGGCCGACAGTCTGTTCCTGGGCCGGGCGTTCGACAAATACGGCGTCCGCGCCGATTTCGAGCAGCGCTACGAATACAAGAACGCCGTCAACGAATACACCCAGAGCGACTACACCCCCGCCCACCGCGAGGCCATGACGGCCTGGATGACGTCGCTGTACGACAGCGCCCTGGCCAACGCCGCCCAGGACCGCAAGACGACCTCGGCCGCCCTGAAGACGGTGATCGAGGCCGGCCCCTATTCGGCGGAACAGGCCCTTTCGAACAAGCTGGTCGACAAGATCGGCCAGGTCGAGGAGGCCGAGGCCGAGATCAAGCGCCGCGCCGGCAAGGGCGCCGAGATCGTCGAATTCGGCAAATACGTCTCTGAAAAGGGCGAACGGACCGGATCGGGCCGCAACGCCATAGCCATCGTCGGCGGGGAAGGGGCGATCGTGACCGGCCGCAGCGACGGCGGCGGCTTCGGCGGCGGCTCCTCCATCCATTCGGACGATACGGCCGAAGCCATCTATGACGCCATCGAGGACAAGAGCGTGAAGGCCATCGTCTTCCGCGTCTCCTCGCCCGGCGGCTCGCCCGAGGCGTCGGAACAGATCCTGGCCGCCGTGCGCGCGGCCAAGGCCGCCGGCAAGCCGGTGGTGGTCTCCATGGGCGCCTACGCCGCCTCGGGCGGCTATTGGATCAGCTCCGAAGCCGACTGGATCGTGGCCCAGCCCTCGACACTGACCGGCTCGATCGGCGTGTTCGGCGGCAAGTTCGTGATCGCCGACGCCCTGGGCCGGTTCGGCGTGGACATGCGCGAGCTGACCGTGGGCGGTTCCTACGCCGACGCCTTCTCCCCGACCCAGCCCTTCACCAACAGCCAGCGCGCGGCCTTTGCGGCCTCCATGGACCGGATCTACGACGACTTCATCACGCGCGTCGCCACCGGCCGCAAGCTGGAGCCGGCGCGGGTGCGCGAGATCGCCAGGGGCAGGGTCTGGACCGGCGCCCAGGCCCTGCCTCTGGGTCTGGTCGATCAGCTGGGCGGGCTGAACGAGGCGGTGGCCAAGGCCAAGGCCCTGGCCAAGATTCCGGCCGGCGAGTCGGTCCGCTTCAAACATTTCCCCAAGCAGAAGTCGCCGTGGGAGGCCCTGTCGGAAATGTTCGGGGTCCAGAGCGAGGCGGCCCAGGCCCTGGTCATGCTGGGCGGGGTCATGGCCGACCCTCAGGCCCAGGCCGTCATGCGCCGCATCGAGGGCGAGCGGATGCGCAGCGAGGGCGCGGTCGTGCTGGCCGATCAGCCGGTCTTCTGAAGGAGGCGTGACGATCCATCGCACACAGGCGTGAGGGGGCGCTCCATTGACCGCACGTCTCAATGGACCGACATTGAGGCTTGGGCGTTCTGCGGAACGTCTGAAAGGATGATCCATGTTCCAGTCTGAACGTCTCGCCTCCCTGGGCGTCGCGGCCCGTCGCCGGCCCAACGGCCTGGTCGCCTCCATCCTGTGGGTCGCCGGCCTGATCGCCGCCGTCGCCGCCATGGCGGTGGGCGCTGTTCTGGCCGTCTTCACCGCCGCCGCGGTGGCCGTGATCGCCCTGTTCGCCGGCGTGCTGGTCTTTCTGGCCGGTCTGGCCATGCGGGCGCGCCGCAACCTGACCCCGCGCCGTCGCGCCGGAGACCCCGAGCTGATCGAGGCGCACAAGGTCAACGGCACCTGGGTCGCCTACGGCTGGGACCGCCACGGCCGCTGAGGCCCCCTGAACCATGGTTGAGCTGATCGCGGCGCCCTCGCCGAACTTCGATGCGCGCCGGGCGCCGCCCGATATGCTGGTCCTGCACTATACCGGGATGGAGACCGGCGAGGCCGCCCTGGCGCGGCTGCGCGACCCGGAGGCCAAGGTCTCGGCCCATTATCTGGTCGAGGAGGACGGCCGCATCTTCCAGCTGGCGCCCGAGGAACGGCGCGCCTGGCACGCCGGCCGGGGCGTCTGGCGGGGCGAAGACGACTGCAACGCCGTCTCCATCGGCATAGAGATCGTCAATCCGGGCCATGAGTTCGGCTATCGCCCCTTTCCCGAGGCCCAGATCGCCGCGGTGATCGCCCTGATCGGCGAGATCCGCCAGCGCTGGACCATCCCGGACAACCGCATCATCGGCCATTCCGACCTGGCGCCGGATCGCAAGACCGATCCCGGCGAACTCTTTCCCTGGAACCGGCTGGCCGAGGCCGGACACGGCCTGTGGTTCGAACCGGCGCCCGAACGGGTCAAGGCCCTGGGCGGCCTGCTGCAGAAGGGCGACCAGGGGATCGGGGTCGTGGTCCTGCGCGCCGGCCTGCACCGGCTGGGCTATGGGCTGGCGCCCGGCGGCGACTATGACGCCGAGACCGAGACCACCGTCCGCGCCTTCCAGCGCCACTGGCGGCCCGGGCGCGTCGACGGCGTCGCCGACGGCGAGACCCGCGCCCGTCTGGTCGGCCTGCTGCAGCTGGCCAGCGTCGAGAGCGTCACGGGCGTGCTGGATTAGTAGGTTCGCGCGCGCGCCGTCGCCGCCAGCAGTCCGACCCCCAGCCAGGCGCCCAGGATCGGGCTCATGCCCACCCCGACCAAGGGAACCGGAAAGGCGCCGAACAAGGGCGTGACCGCCCAGGCGGCCAGACACAGGCTCAGTGCGGCGCCGGCCAGCTTCAGTCTGGCGTCAGGCCGGGTCAGGGCGGCCGGAACCGCTGCGAAGACGGCCAGAAGGATCAGGGCCAGACCGCCGATCAGCGGAGAGACTTGGAAGGCCAGGCCGACGATCTCCTCCACCTCGGCCACCGGCTGCAACGGATCGGGCCGCATCCAGGCCGCTGCGGCCGCAACGCCGGCGAACAGGATCAAGGCGGCCTTCACTCCACGGCCGGGCGCACGAAAGGCGGCGACCAGGATCAGGACCGCCGCCAGGGTCGTGGTCTGAGAAGCGTCCGGCTGGGCGACCAGCAGGATCAGGGCTGCGACGGCGGCGCCCCAGATCGCCCGACGATCCTCGGCCGCCGCCAGCACGACCGACAGGGACGGCAGGACGACCATGGCGATATTGACGTGCAGCGGCCCGGCGTCGATCCAGCGATGCACCCCCTCCTGGGCTGGATTGAAGAAGCTGGCCGCCAGCCCCGCCACGGCCAGTCCGGCGACCGCCAGCGCCGCCCCCGGCGAGACGATGCGCCGCCCCGCCGCCGCCAGGGCAGCGGCGATCACCGCCCCGACCAGCCAGGCCGCCAGGTTCCGTCCCCAGGAGGCCGCCGATACGCCGCTGAGGGCGCAGACGGCGGCGCCCAATCCCACGGCGGCCAGGGACGCCAGGCCGAATACCGCCATCAGCCGCACGCTCTTGTTCGTCGCCGTCTTCGTCATGGTCTCGCCCTTCCAGCCACGCCCAGCAGTCACGGCGCCCCCGGTCTCGTCAAGCCGCGAATGATCCGCCTGCTGTTGACCTGGGCGGCCGGGCGGCGCATCTAGCCCCCGCCAGACGGCCGGGCGGTCGCGGCGGACTTCGCGTCCGTCGAGGAAAGTCCGGGCTCCACGGTGAAAAGGCGGCGGATAACTTCCGCCCGGGGCGACCCGAGGGATAGCGCCACAGAAAGCAAACCGCCTCCCGTTCGCGGGCGGCAAGGGTGAAAGGGTGGGGTAAGAGCCCACCGCGGACCTGGCGACAGGGACGGCATGGCAAGCCCCGCCTGGAGCAAGACCAAATAGGGACATCGTGCGGGGTTCGCCTCGCGGGGCTCACCGCCCTGGATGTCCGGGTAGGTCGCGAGAACCGTTCAGCAATGGACGGTCCAGAGGAATGATCGTCGCCGTCCTTCGGGGCGGAACAAAACCCGGCTTACAGGCCGTCTGGCATATCTTTTTTTGAGGGCCTATCGGCCTTCGGCCTACTTGAGGCCTTTCGTTTGGGCGGCGCGTCTTCAGCCCGCTTGAGGCAGTTGCTTCCATCCCCATCTTTCGCCGCCGGATCGGGCCGTCCACACGGCGGCGCCCGTTAACCTCTTGTGGGCGCTGGACTGCCTAGACTGATCCACAGCCTGTGAATAATTTGCAAGTTCCGCTTATGTTCTCTCCGTCGGAGCGACTTCAAGTCCAATCGCGTGAAAACATGGTTAAGTAACACTGCTGATCCCATTGAGACCCATTTCATCCCATGCTATCCCACTCTCATGAGATGGGGCTGAGAGGCGGGCGCGGCGGGCGTTCGTCAGGCATCTAAGGGACGGGCCGAAGGGTTCGATTGGGCAGGGCGTGTTTCTCTCGACCTACGAGAAGCAGCTGGACGGCAAACGCCGTCTCCTGATCCCCAATGATTTCCGCACGGCCGAAAACGGCGCGGCCGGCGGCGTCTTCATCTTTCCCTCCATCGAGGCCGACTGTCTGGAAGCGGGCGGCGACCGTCTGTTCGCCGTCTATGCCGAGATGATCGAATCCCTGCCGTTCGGCTCCGAGGAACGTTCGGCCCTGGAATGGCAGGTGATGGGCGAACAGGTCCGCCTGGCCTATGACGCGGGCGGCCGCATCACCCTGCCCGAATCCCTGTGCGCCGAGGCGGGTCTGGAGGACACGGTCGTCATCGTCGGCTTGAACGACCGGTTCCAGATCTGGTCGCGCGAGAAGTGGGCGGCCCGTCGCGCCGAACAGCGCGCCCTGGCCAAGGCCGGCATGGCCCAGATCGGCGCTCTGAAACTGGCGGCCCAGATGAAGCTGGCAGGAGGCGGTTCGTGACTGAAGCGCCCCACGCCCCCGTCCTGCTCGCCGAGGTGATCGAGGCTCTTAAGCCCGCGCCCGGCGAGGTCGTGATTGACGCCACCTTCGGCGCCGGCGGCTATACGCGCGCCATTCTGGCGACCGGCGCCGCCGTGATCGCCCTGGATCGCGATCCGACGGTTCAGCCCCACGCCGACGCCGTGGCCGCCGACTTCCCCGACCGGTTCCAACTGGTCCGCACTCCCTTCTCGGGCCTGGCCCAAGCTTTTGCCGACAGCGGCAAGGCCCGGCTGGACGGCGCCGTCTTCGACATCGGCGTCTCGTCGATGCAGCTGGATCAGGCCGAGCGCGGCTTCTCCTTCATGCGCGACGGCCCGCTGGACATGCGGATGTCGGATGAGGGCGAGACCGCCGCCGACATCGTCAACGGCTGGGACCACGGCCCCCTGGCCCACATCTTTAAACTGTACGGCGAAGAGCGTCAGTCGGGGCGGGTCGCCACCGCCATCCTGCGTCGCCGGGTCGAACAGCCCTTCACCCGCACCCTGGACCTGGCCGAGGTGGTCGAAAAGGCATTGGGCGGCCGTCGCGGCGCGCCGATCCATCCGGCCACGCGTGTTTTCCAGGCCCTGCGCATCGCCGTGAACGACGAACTGGGCGAGCTGGAGCGCGGGCTGGAGGCGGCCGAGGCGACCCTGGCCCCCGGCGGCCGTCTGGCCGTCGTCACCTTCCATTCGCTGGAGGACCGGATCGTGAAGGCCTTCCTGACCGAACGGACGGGCAATACGCCCGCCGGATCACGTCACGCCCCGATCGCCGTCGACCCGCGCAAGCCCAGCTTCGCCCTTCAGTTCAAGGGCGCGCGCGAAGCGGGCGAGGCGGAACGCGCCGCCAACCCGCGCGCCCGTTCGGCGAAGCTGCGGGCGGCGATCCGCACCGAGGCCCCGGCCTGGGCGCCCGAAAAGACGAGGATGGCGGCATGACCACGGCGCCCTTCTTCGGCTACTCCCGCAACGCCCTGCAGCGGCTGTTCGACTGGAAGATCCGCGGCGTCCGCTGGATCGAGATCATCGGCGTGGCCCTGGTCGCGGTGATGATCGTCTCGGTCTATGCGGCCAAGGCCGCCGCCGCGCGCGAAAGCAGCCGCATCGCCCAGCTGGAACAGGATATCCGCGAAAACCGCCAGCGGGTCCGCCTGCTGCGCGCCGAGGTGGCCCGCCTGGAACAGCCCGCCCGGCTGGAAAATCTGTCGCGCCAGATCGGCATGGCTCCGGTCGACGTCCGTCGCCAGGCCGATGAAGCCCAGTTGCCGCACCTGAAGTCGGCCGCCGCGCCCGCGTCCCCGGCTCAGCCTCAGGCCGCCGCCCCGTCCGCCGACGCCCCATCCGATGAGGCGGCGCAATGACGGTTCAGGATCATCGCTATCACCGGCCGGCGCCGGGCGTGGATCTGCAAGGCCGGTTGTCGCCCTTCTGGCGCTGGCTGTCGGAACTGGTCTGGCGGCTGGAGCACGGCTTCGAACGCGCCCGCGCCGACGCCCGCCCGGAAGAGGACACCCGCGTCCGCATCTTCCTGATCCTGATCGTCTTCTCCTGCGTCTTCGCCGGTCTGGCGCTGGGGGCCTCCTACCGGGCCCTGTTGGCCCCGGCCGGCGCCCGCGGGTCCGGCGCCAGCCCCGACGCCCTGGTGCGCGGCGACCTGACGGACCGCAACGGCGAGCTGCTGGCGATCAACATCGTCCACTACGGCCTCTATATCGACCCGGCGGAGATCTGGGACCGCGGCCTGGCCTATCGCCAGCTGCGCCGCGCCCTGCCGCGCATTCCGGCCGAGCGGCTTCGGCGGGTGCTGGACGGCGACCGCCGCCTGATCGTGTTGACCGGTCTGACGCCCCAGGAGAAGGCCGCCGTCCACGATCTGGCCCTGGGCGGCGTCACCTTCGAGCCCGAAGATCGCCGCGCCTATCCGCTGGGAACCTCCGCCGTTCACCTGATCGGCGACGCCGATACGGGCGGGCAGGGGATCTCCGGCGCCGAACTGGCCTTCAACGACGAGATCCGGGCGGCGGGCCAGCGCGGCGAAAGCTTCCCCCTGTCGATCGACCTGCGGGTGCAGGGGGTGGTCGAGAACGAACTGGCCGCTGCGGCGATCAAGAACCAGGCCAAGGGCGCGGTCGCCATCGTCACCGACGTCCAGACCGGCGAGGTCCTGGCCATGGCCAGCTGGCCCAACTTCAGCCAGTCGAACCGCGGCGCGGCGCCCGACGGCGCGACCCTGAACCGGGCGGTGTCGGGCCACTATGAAATGGGCTCGGTCTTCAAGACCTTTACGGTGGCGGCCGGTCTCGACACCGGCCGGGCGGACATGGGCACCCTGTTCGACGCCTCCGAGGCGTTCCAGATCGGCGACCGCAAGATCAAGGACTTCCACGCCCAGAACCGGGTCATGACCCTGGAAGAGGTCTATCTGCACTCGTCCAACATCGGCACGTCCCAGCTGGCGGTGCAGATGGGGCCGGACACGATGCGCGACTATTTCCGGCGCCTGGGGCTGCTGGACGCCTCCACCATCGAGCTGAAGGAATCGGCCCGACCGGTCCTGCCGCGTCGCTGGGACAACTCGACCCTGGCCTCGCTCTCCTTCGGCTACGGCATCATGATCACCCCGGCCCAGATGGTTCAGGCCATGGGCGCCCTGACCAACGGCGGGCGGATGGTGCCCCTGTCCCTGCGTCGCGGCGGCGCGCGCGGCGCCAAGCCGCAGCAGATCGTCACCGAGGACACCTCGCGGGCGGTGCTGGAGCTGATGCGCGCCAATGTGGTCAAGGGCTCGGGCGGTTTCGCCGACGCGCCGGGGCTTCGTGTCGGGGGCAAGACGGGCTCGGCCAACAAGCTGGTCAACGGCCGCTATGACCCCAGCCACGCCCTGGGCTCCTTCGCCGCCGTCTTCCCCGTGGACGGGCCTCTGACCGCCAAACGCTACGCCGTCTTCGTCCTGATGGACGAGCCGGGAACCTATCCCAAGACCGGCGCCTATGTGGCCGCGCCCGCCGTGCGCAACATCGCCGACCGGATCGCCGGCTTCCTGGGCGTCGAGCGCCGCGCCGACCGCTGGCGCACGGCCTCGGGCGAGAAGATCCCGCAATATCAGGACGTGCAGGGGGACGGGCTGTGAGCGCGCTTCACCTGTCCGATCTGCTGCGCCGCGACCTGGCGTCCGATCCGATCATCACCGGCGTGACCGCCGACAGCCGCAAGGTCGCGCCCGGCGCCCTGTTCGTCGCCCTGCCGGGTACGACGGCCGACGGCCGCGCCTTCATTCCCCAGGCCCTGGCCCAGGGGGCGGCGGCGGTGCTGGCGCCCAGCGACACGCCCGACGGCGCGGCGCCGGTCCTGGTCACTTCGGGCGACGTGCGCCGGACCTACGCCATCGCCGCGCGCAGCTTCTACGGCGCTCAGCCCAAGACCTGCGTGGCGGTGACGGGCACCAACGGCAAGACCTCGGTCGCCGCCTTCTGCCGCCAGATCTGGGCCGGCCTGGGCCACAAGTCGGCCAGCATGGGCACCTTGGGCGTCGTCGGTCAGAAGGGGGACAAGACCTACGCCCTGACCGGCCCCGGCCTGACCAGCCCCGACGCGGCCGAGGCCGCCCGCCTGATGGCCGAGCTGGCCGCCAAGGACGTGACCCATGTGGCGGTCGAGGCCTCGTCTCACGGCATCGACCAGCGCCGTCTGGACGGGGTGGCCCTGACGGCGGCGGCCTTCACCAACCTGACCCAGGACCATCTCGACTATCACGGCACCATGGACGCCTATCGCGCCGCCAAGCTGCGCCTGTTCGAGGCCCTGCTGCCGCGCGGCCGCACGGCGGTGCTGAACGCCGATTCCGACGCCTATTCCGCCTTCGCCGCCGCCTCCATCATGGCGGGCCTGGGGGTCATGGGCGTGGGCGAACGCGGGCGCGACCTGACCCTGATCGGCCGCCAGGCGACGCCGGAGGGCCAGCGCCTGACCCTGGACGTGCAGGGCGAGGTGCGCGACATCCTGCTGCCCCTGGCCGGCGCCTTCCAGGCCTCGAACGCCCTGGTGGCGGCGGGCCTGTGCATCGCCGCCGGCGACCGCCCCGACGCCGTCATCGGCGCCCTGGAAGGCCTGACCGGCGCGCAAGGCCGGCTGCAACGGATCGGCGCCGAGACGGGACGCGGCGAGGTCTATGTCGACTACGCCCATACGCCGGACGGGCTGGAGACGGTGCTGACCGCCCTGCGCCCCCATGCGACCGGCCGTCTGATCGTGGTCTTCGGCGCCGGCGGCGACCGGGATCGCGGCAAACGGCCCCTGATGGGCGAGATCGCCGCGCGTCTGGCCGACGTCGCCATCGTCACCGACGACAATCCCCGCTCCGAAGACCCCGCCGCCATCCGCGCCCAGGTCCGCGCCGGCTGCCCTGACGCCTTCGAGATCGGCGACCGCCGCGCGGCCATAGAGGCGGCGATCGAGATGATGCGCGACGGAGATGTGGTGGTCATCGCCGGAAAAGGGCATGAACAGGGCCAGATCGTCGGCGGGACGACTCATCCCTTCGACGACGCCACCGTCGCGTCCGAGGCCCTGTCTTTGTATGCCTGATACACCCGCCCGCCCGCTCTGGACGGCCGCCGAGATCGCCGCCGCCACGGGCGGCGTGCTGCACGGCGACGACCGCCCCGTCACGGGTCTGACCTACAACAGCCGCGAGATCGTCCCCGGCGACCTGTTCCTGGCCCTGAAGGGCGCGCGAGACGGGCATGAGTTCGCAGCCTCCGCCTTCGCCGCCGGCGCGGCGGCCGCCCTGGTCGAACGGCCGGTCGAGGGCGGACCCTATGTCGTGGTCCCCGACACCCTGCACGGGCTGGAGGCCCTGGGCGTCGCCGCCCGCGAGCGCGCCCCCCAGGTCAAGCGCGGCGCCGTCACCGGCAGCGTCGGCAAGACCAGCGTGACCCAGGCGATCAAGGCGGGGCTTGATCTGGCCGGCCCGGCCCACGCCTCGATCAAGAGCTACAACAACCATATCGGCGTGCCCCTGACCCTGGCGCGCATGCCGGTCGAGACCCGGCGCGCCGTCTTCGAGATCGGCATGAACGCCCCCGGCGAGATCGCGCCCCTGTCGCGCTTCGTCGCCCCCCACGCGGCCTGCGTCACCACGGTCGGTCCGGTCCATATCGAGGCCTTCTCGGATGGAGAGGCGGGGGTGGCGCGCGAAAAGGCCGCCATCTTCCAGGGCCTGGTCCCCGGCGGGACGGCGGTGGCCAACGGCGACGTCGCCTTCTCGGGCCTGCTGTGCGACGCGGCCAGGGCGGTCGGGGCGCGCCTCGTGACCTTCGGGACCGATCCGGGCCATGACGCCCGCCTCAAGGACTTCCGCCCGGACGCCGAAGGGGCGACGGTCTTCGCAGACCTGTTCGGCCAGCCGCTGGAGTACCGCCTGGCCCAGTCCGGCGCCCATTGGGGCCTGAACAGCCTGTGCGTCCTGCTGATGCTGGACGCTCTGGACGTGGCGCTGGACACGGGACTTCAGGCCCTGGCCGGCTTCCAGCCCCTGGCGGGACGCGGCCAGACCCGCGCCGTCGCCGTCCCCGGCGGCGCCTTCACCCTGATCGACGAAAGCTACAACGCCAATCCCCTGTCGATGACGGCGGGCTTCAAGAGCCTGGCCGCCCGCCCCGCCGCCGGCCGCCGCATCGCGGTCCTGACCGACATGCTGGAGCTGGGCGACCAGAGCCGCGACCTGCACGAGGGCCTGGCCCAGCCGATCGAGGCCGCCGGCCTGGACCTGGTCCATGCGGCCGGTCCCCAGATGCGTCATCTGTACGACGCCCTGCCGGTCTCGCGACGCGGCCTGTGGCGCGAAACCGCCGCCGAACTCGCCGCCGAGGCGTCCGTGCTGGCGGGCCCCGGCGATATCGTCATGGTCAAGGGATCGAACGGGTCCAGGGCGTCCCTGGTCGCCAAGGCCCTGGCCGATCTTCAAACCGCCCCTTCAAGCCCTGACACGCCCCCGGCGACCCGATAGAGACCCCGCATGTTCTATCTTCTGTACCTCTATTACGCCGATGTCGCGCACCAGTATCCGCTGCTGAACCTGATCCAGTATCAGACCGTCCGCACGGCCCTGGCCCTGGCGACGGCGGCCATCGTCGCCGTGGCCATGGGCAGCCGCTTCATCAACTGGATCCGCGCCAAACAGGGCCGGGGCCAGCCGATCCGCGACGACGGCCCGGTCTCCCACCTGTCCAAGGTCGGCACCCCCACCATGGGCGGGCTGATGATCCTGGCGGGCATCGGCGTGGCCGTCTTCCTGTGGGGCGATCTGACCAACCCCTATATCTGGATCGTCTCGGGCGTGACGGCGGCCTTTGGCGTGTTGGGCTTCATCGACGACTACGCCAAGGTGACCAAACAGACCTCGGCGGGCCTGACTTCGAAACAGAAGCTGGTCGCCCAGACGGCGGTGGCCGTGATCGCCGGCGTCCTGACCGTCCTTTGGATGACCGCCTCGCCGACCTCGCCGGGGCTTGAGACCTCGATCGCCTTCCCCTTCTTCAAGGCGGTTCTGCTGAACATCGGCTGGTTCTATGTCGCCTTCGCCGCCTTCACCATCGTCGGCTTCTCCAATGCGGTGAACCTGACCGACGGTCTGGACGGGCTGGCGACCGTTCCGGTGATGATGGCGGCCGGCGCCTTCGGCGTGATCTCCTATCTCGCCGGCAACTTCGTCTTCTCCCAGTATCTGCAGATCCACCACGTTCCCGGATCGGGCGAGCTGGCCATCTTCTGCGCCGCCATGATCGGCGGGGGCGCGGGCTTCCTCTGGTACAACGCCCCCCCGGCCAAGATCTTCATGGGCGACACCGGCTCCCTGGCCCTGGGCGGGGCGCTGGGCGCCATCGCCGTCACCACCAAGCACGAGCTGGTGCTGGGCATCGTCGGCGGTCTGTTCGTGATGGAGGCCGCCTCGGTCATGATCCAGGTCGGCTATTACAAGCTGACCAAGAAGCGCATCTTCCTGATGGCGCCGATCCACCACCATTTCGAAAAGATGGGCTGGCCGGAATCGACCGTGGTCATCCGTTTCTGGATCATCGCCGGCGCCCTGGCCCTGCTCGGCCTGTCCACGTTGAAACTGAGATGAGCGGGCTCCCCCATTCTCCGTCATCCTCGGACTTGATCCGAGCTTCGTCATCCTCGGGCTTGACCCGAGTTTCGTCATCCTCGGGCTTGACCCGAGCTTCGTCATCCTCGGGCTTGACCCGAGGATCGGGCGTGGACCTGGCTGTGCGTCCGGCCCTACGCACCAGCGGCGGACCCTCCGATCCTCGGGTCAAGCCCGAGGATGACGGAATAGGGAGCGTGGGATGATCCCCGTTCCCGGCTTCGAGAACCGGCGGGTCGCGGTCTTCGGCTTGGGACGGTCGGGGATCACGGCCGCGCGCGCCCTGAAGGCCGGGGGCGCGATCCCCGTCCTGTGGGACGACGGCGTCTCGGGCCGGCTTCAGGCCCAGGCAGAGGGCTTCGTGGTCGAGGATCTGACGACCGCCGACTGGTCCGGCTTCGCCGCCCTGGTCCTGTCGCCCGGCGCGCCCTTGACCCATCCCAAGCCGCACTGGACCGTGGACAAGGCGCGCGAGGCCGGCGTTCCGGTCGTCGGCGACATCGAACTGTTCGCCCGCGCCCTGGACGCCCTGCCGCAGGGGCGGCGGCCGAAAGTCGTCGCCATCACCGGCACCAACGGCAAGTCCACGACGACCGCCCTGATCGGCTGGGTGCTGCAGCAGGCGGGCCTGACCGTCTATGTCGGCGGCAATATCGGCATCGGCGTCCTGGCCCTGCCGGAGCCGACGCCGGACGCCGTCTATGTGATCGAGGTCTCCAGCTATCAGTTGGACCTGACCACGCGCTTCGCGCCGGACGTGGCGATCCTGACCAATGTCTCGCCCGACCATCTGGACCGCCACGGCGGGATGGAGGGCTATGTCGCGGCCAAGCGACGGATCTTCCAGGCCCAGGGGCCGGAGGCTGTGGCCCTGGTCGGGGTGGACGAGGACTGGGGACAGGGGATTTTGTCCGGCCTGAACGGGCGGGTCATCACGATCTGTTCTTCCGCTCATCCCCGCGCAAGCGGGGACCCAGTCCTTTCGCAGGGGCAGGGCGCTGGGGATCAAGATCGTGGCCGCACGGACGAAGTGGACCGCCCAAAGACCTGGGTCCCCGCTTTCGCGGGGATGAGCGGGATTGAGGCCATGCCGGGCGCCATCCGCGCCGAGGGCCGGATTATTGCAGATATTGCACAGGCCCGCTCGCTGCCCGGCCGTCACAACGCCCAGAACGCCGCCTTCGCCTATGCCGCCGCCCGCGCCCTGGGCGTGTCGCATGAGGCCGCCGTCAAAGGCCTGCTGACCTTCCCCGGCCTGGCCCACCGGATGGAGGCCGTCGGCCATATCGGCCCGGTCCGCTTCATCAACGACTCCAAGGCCACCAACGCCGACGCCGCGCGTCAGGCCCTGTCGAGCTATCCCAAGGTCTTCTGGATCGCGGGCGGCAAGCCCAAGGACGGCGGCATCGACGACCTGACCGACCTCTTCCCGCGCGTGGCCAAGGCCTATCTGATCGGCGAGGCGGCCCAGGCCTTCGCTCGCACCCTGGGCGACACGCCCCACGTCATCTCGAACACCATGGACGCCGCCGTGGCCGCCGCCGCCGCAGACGCCCAGGCTGCGGGCGGCGACCAGATCGTGCTATTGTCGCCCGCCTGCGCCAGTTTCGACCAGTTCCCCGACTTCGAGGCGCGGGGCGAGGCCTTCCGCGCCGCCGTCCTGGCCCTCGGCGCAACCCCGGAGACAGCCCGATGAGCGCCTCCTACACCCCCGCCTTTTCCCGAAACGACCAGAGCCCGATCGCCCAGTGGTTCTGGACCGTGGACCGCGGCCTCTTGGGCGCGGCGCTTGCCCTGATGGGCCTGGGCGTGGCCCTCAGCTTCGCCTCCAGCCCGGCCGCCATCCTGGCCGATGAATCCATCACCGATCCCTTCCACTACTCGTGGCGGATGATGGTCTTCGCCGGGATCAGCCTGACCCTGATGCTGACCACCTCGCTGATGTCGCCGCGCGGGGTGCGGCGGATCGCCGTCCTGGCTTTGCTGGGGGCCATCGTCGTGATGATGGCCCTGCCCTTCATCGGCGACACGGTGAAGGGGGCGGCGCGCTGGGTGAATTTCGGCCCCTTCAGCCTGCAACCCAGCGAATTCGCCAAACCCGGCCTGATCGTCTTCGCCGCCTGGATGTTCGCCGAGGCGCAGAAGGGCCAGGGGGTTCCGGGCGTGACCATTGCGTTCGGCTTCTACGCCCTGACGGTCTGCCTGCTGCTGATCCAGCCGGACATCGGCCAGACCCTGCTGATCACCACCACCTTCATGGCCGTCTTCTTCATGGCCGGGGTGCCGTTCAAATGGATGGCGGTCCTGGCCAGCGCCGGCATGGCGGGTCTGGTCTCCCTCTATTTCGTCTTCGGCCACATGCGCGACCGCCTCAGCCGCTTCTTCTCGCCCGAGACCACCGACACCCACCAGATCGACGCCGCCGCCGAGGCCATCCGCGCGGGCGGCCTTCTGGGCCGCGGGGTGGGCGAGGGGGTGATGAAGCGCCGGGTGCCGGACCTGCACACCGACTTCATCTATTCCGTCGGCGCCGAAGAGTTCGGCCTGATCCTCAGCCTGATCATCATCGGCCTTTACGCCTTCATCGTCGTTCGGGGCATGCGCCGGGCCATGAAGCTGACCGATCCGTTCGAACAGACGGCCTCGGCGGGCCTCTTCATGCTGATCGGGCTTCAGGCCTGCATCAATGTGGCGGTGAACCTGAACCTGATCCCGACCAAGGGCATGACCCTGCCCTTCGTCAGCTACGGCGGCTCCTCCATGATCGCCATGGGCTTGACCATGGGCTTCGCCCTGGCCCTGACCCGGCGTCGGCCGGGCGCCTATGAGCCGGGCGCCAGCCTGTCGCGGCCGGGGCGGCGGCTGCTTTAGGGCGGCGGCGCGTGAAGGCCCATGATCTGGGCCGTAAACCTGCGCCTTATCAAGGCGTTGATCCCGACCAGCCGCCTTCTCCGCATCGCGCCGAAAAACCGTGGCATTCTATGGGGGTCGAAGGGATCGAACGGCCAACCGGACACATCGGACACATCGGACACTCTTTTTTCCGCCCGCCGTCCTCAGACCGGACAAATCGGACTATTCAGACACTGTTTCTCCCGGAGGCCCCATGTCCAAACTCTGCGTCGTCGCCGCCGGCGGCACCGGCGGCCACATGTTCCCCGCCGAGGCGCTGGCGCGGGAGCTGGCCGGGCGCGGCTGGCGCGTGGTCCTGGCGACCGATCATCGGGGCGAGCAGTACGCCCACGCCTTTCCGGCCGAGGAACGGCTGGCCCTGGACGCCGCGACCGGCGCCGGCCCCCTGGGCCTGATCAAGGCCGGGGTGCAGATCTTCAAGGGCGTCATGCAGGCGCGGGCCGCCTTCGACCGGCTGGGCGCCGACGTCGTGGTGGGCTTCGGCGGCTATCCTTCGGCCCCGGCCCTGGTCGCGGCGGTGACGTCGCAGCGGCCGACCGTCATCCATGAGCAGAACGCCGTCCTGGGCCGAACCAACCGCATCCTGGCCCCCTATGTGGGACAGGTGGCCTCGTCCTTCCCGACCCTGGAACGGGCGCCGGCCCAGGTTCAGGGACGGTCCCACGTCGTCGGCTCGCCCGTGCGCGCCGACATCCGCGCCCTGTTCGATCGCCCCTATGTCGCCCCCGCCGAAGGCGGCCCCATCCAGCTGCTGGTGACGGGCGGCAGCCAGGGCGCCCGGATCCTGTCCGAGACCACCCCCCGGGCGCTTGCGGCCCTGCCCGAGGCGCTGCGGCGGCGGCTCAAGGTTCAGCAGCAGTCGCGGCCAGAGACCCTGGAAACCGCCCGCCAAATCTACCTGGAGGCCGGGATCGAGGCCGAGGTCGCCCCCTTCTTCCGCGACATGGCTGAACGGCTGTACAAGGCCCATCTGGTGGTCGGCCGCTCCGGCGCCTCGACCTGCGCCGAACTGGCGATTGCGGCCCTGCCTTCGGTCCTGATCCCGCTCAAGATCGCCACCGACGACCACCAGCGCCTGAACGCCAAGGCCCTGACCGAAGCCGGGGCGGCGGAGGTCATTCTGGAGGACGCCCTGACCGTCGAGAGCTTGACCGCAGCCCTGGATCGCGTCCTGTCCGATTCAGCCCGCCTGGCCGCCATGTCCGCCGCCGCTCGCTCGGTCGCCATCCCCGACGCCGCCGAACGCCTGGCGGACTTGGTCGAGGCGACGGCGGGGGCCGCCTGAGACCGACAACCGTCCCGCTTGTCGCGCGTTTAGGAGCCCATGCCTCCCGAAATCATCGCCCTGACCCGTCAAGTCCGCGCCCTGTGGCGTCAGTTCGACTGGCTGCCCGAATGGGCGGTGATCGGCCTCGTCCTACTGGTCTTCGTCGGCGGCGGCTGGCTGACGCACAAGGTCGTCTTCGCGGTCCTGCGCCGCATGGTCAGGAACAAGGACGTCTTCTGGCGCGGGATCGTCGAGAGGGCGCGGGTCAAGCTGCGGGTGCTGATCATCATCATCGGCGTCGGCATCGGCGTGACCGTGTCGCCGATGCATCCCGAACCCTCGGCCGACATCCGCGCGGTGCTGCTGTTCCTCTCCATCCTGACGCTGGGCTGGATGGCGTCAGGGGTGCTCGACATGTGGTCGGTCATGCATCTGAAGCGGTACAATATCTCAGTCGAGGACAATCTGCTCGCCCGCAAACACCTGACCCAGACTCGCATCCTGCAGCGGGTCGCCAAGGTGATCCTGTTCATCGTCACCGTGGGCCTGGCCCTGATGACCATCTCCGGCTTCCGCCAGTGGGGCGTCAGCCTGCTGGCCTCGGCCGGCGTCGTCGGCATCATCGCCGGTCTGGCGCTTCAGCCGATCCTGACGAACATGGTCGCCGGCATCCAGATCGCCCTGACCCAGCCGATCCGCCTGGACGACGCCGTCATCGTCGAGAACGAGTGGGGTAATGTGGAGGAGATCACCGCCACCTATGTGGTGGTCAAGCTGTGGGACTGGCGGCGTATGGTCCTGCCCCTGTCCTATTTCATCACCAAGCCCTTCCAGAACTGGACGCGCGAGAACGCCCGCCTGATCGGCACGGCCTTCTTCTACGTCGATTACGAGGCCCCGATTGATAAGCTGCGCGAGGCGTTCGAGGGGATCGTCAAGAACTCTAAGCTCTGGGACGGCGACGTCCAGGTCATGCAGGTGACCGACATCACCGAACGGGTGCTTCAGGTCCGCTGCCTGGCCAGCGCCCGCTCGGCCCCGGTCGCCTTCGACCTGCGCTGCGAGATCCGCGAGAAACTGATGGCCTTCATGCGCGACCAATGCCGCGAAGCCCTGCCGCGCGACCGCCTGGAATGGCCGCAGGGGGAAGAGCGGCCCCCTAATCTCCCTCCCCGCTCCGGGGAGGGTGGCCGCGCAGCGGCCGGGTGGGGCGGCGTCAGTCCTTCAACGCCGCCTGGCCCCGAGCGATCGCCTGATCCAGCGTGAGGATCTCCCGCGCCGGAGCCTCCCCGCACGCTACGGCCAGCAACTCCGCCGCATCCCCGCCGGGCGCGGCCTGATAGGCGGGCGCGGCGTCGGGCGTGGCCGGCCCCTCTGTCCCGTCTTCGCGCAGGGAGGCGAAATCCAGCCGGTCCGCCGTGCGCGCCCGGCAATCGAAAACCCAGCGCGACCAGCCGCCGACATAGGTCACGTCCCCCACCTTGAAGCCCGCCTCGGTGACCTGAAGCTCGCGCATCCGGGCCAGGTCTCCGTGCCGCTCGATTGAGGCGACATCGGCGTAGACGGCGAACCGGCCGACGCCGGTCTCGACCAGTTGGGGATCGGCGAATGCGAGCAGCAGGGCGATCATGCGACCAGCGTCTCCGCCTGTTTCAGATCCACGCTGACCAGCTGGCTCATGCCACGCTCGGGCATGGTGACGCCGTACAGCCGATCCATCCGGCTCATGGTCACCGGGTTGTGGGTGATGACGATGAAGCGGGTGTCGGTCCGCGACCGCATCTCGTGCAGCATCTTGCAGAACCGGTCCACGTTCGCATCGTCCAGCGGGGCGTCCACCTCGTCCAGCACGCAGACGGGGGCGGGGTTGGCCAGGAAGACGCCGAAGATCAGGGCCGCCGCCGTCAGGGCCTGTTCGCCCCCCGACATCAGGCTCATGACCGACAGCCGCTTGCCGGGCGGGCAGGCGTAAATCTCCAGCCCCGCCTCCAGCGGATCGTCGCTCTCCACCAGTTTCAGCTCGGCCTGGCCGCCGTCGAACAGGGCCTCGAACAGGGCCTTGAAGTTGGCGTTGATGATGTCAAAAGCGGCGATCAGCCGTTCGCGTCCCTCGGCGTTCAACTCGTCGATCCCGTCGCGCAGCTTGGCGATGGCCTGGGTCAGGTCGATCCGCTCTGACTTCATGCTGTTCAGCCGCTCGCCGTATTCGGTCGCCTCGTCCTCGGCGCGCAGGTTGACGGCGCCCAGGGCCTCGCGCTCGCGCTCCAGCCCGTACAGCAGGCTCTCGGCGCCGGCGGCGTCAGGCGGCCGGGCCACGGCCTCGTCGGTCAGCTTGCGGGCCAGGTCTTCGGGCGACATCTGGGCGGTCTCGCGCAAGGTCGCCTCGGCCTCGGTCAGCTTCTCGGCCGCAGCCTCGGCTCGAGCGGCCAGACCGGCGCGGGCTTCGCGCGCCTGGGAGGCGGCGGCGTCGGCGGCGCGGGCGGCGCGGTCGGCCTCGGCCGCAGCCGCCTCGACGGTCGCCATGGCGTCGGACGAAGCCTGTTTGCGCTGTTCGGCGGCGGTCAGTGTGTCCAGCAGCTTGCCGCGCTGTTCGGCGAACCCTTGGGGCGCGACCTCGGCCTGCTTCAGCAGGGCGGCCGTCTTCTCCGCGTCCTTCTCCAGGGCGGCAATGCGGGCGCCGCTGTCCTTGGACCGGGCGATCCAGCCGTCGCGCGCCCGGGTCAGGCCGCCCAGGCGCTGTTCGCGGCCTTGGCGGTCGCGAGCCTCGGCGTCGCGGTCCGATCGGGCAGTCTGGGCGGCGACGCGAGCCGCGTCGGCGGCGGCCCGGGCGGCGGCCAGATCGTCCCGCAATCCGGCCAGGGTTTCCGACGGGGCCTCGACCGTCTGGGCGGCGGCCAGGGCGGCTTCAGCCTCGGCAACTTCGGCCGCCAGCCGCGCCAAGGCCTCGTCCAGCGCTTGGGCGCGGGCTTCGCGGCGAGTCTGGTCCCGCGTCAGGCTTTCGACACGGTCGCGGGCGGCGGTCACGGCCTTGTCGAGGGCGAAGGGTTGCAGGCGGGCGGTCTTCACCGCCTCCTCTGCCGCGCGGAAGGTTTCGGCCGCCGCCTTCTGTTGGGCCTGGGCCTGTTCCAGCGCCGGCTTGCCCTTGTCGATCTCGGCTTCCAGCTCAGCCAGGCGGGTGCGTTGGGCCAGACGCACGGCGGCGGGACGGGGCGCTTCGGCGCGGCTGACGAAGCCGTCCCAGCGGAACAGGTCGCCCTCGGGCGTCGCCAGACGGGCGCCGACCGGCAGGGTGCGGGCCAGTTCGGCCGCCTGGGCGCGCGGCGCGACGCCGCACTGGGCCAGACGCGCCGCCAACTGGTCGGGAGCCTGGACATGATCCGAAAGCGGTTCGACGCCTGCGGGCCAGACCGGCGGGCGGGGTTCCGCCCCGCCCCAATAGGCGGCGGCGCGGGCGTCCAGGGCCGCGTCCAGGTCTTCGCCCAAGGCGGCGGCTAGGGCGGCCTCATAGCCTCGGTTTGCGCGGACCTTGTCGAGCGCGGGCGGATGGTCGCGCTTGCCGCCGACCAGCAGCTGGGCCAGGCCGCGCGCCTCGGTCTGCAACCGGCCCAGCCGGTCTTCGGCGGCGCGGGCGGCGGTGCGGGCCTCCTGCTCGGCGCGGGCCAGGTCGCCGCGTCTGACTTCGGCCGCCTCGACGGCCTCGCGGGCGGCGGTCAGTTCGGCCTGGGCGATCTCCAGCGCCTGACGGGCGGCTTCCAGCTCCGGCGTTTCCAGCGGACCCAGGGCCTCGCGTTCGCGCCTCGCCTGTTCCAGCTGTGCGGCGACGCGGGACAGGCGGGTCTCGGCGTCGCGGCGGCGGGCGGCCTCGGCGTTGGCGCGGGCCTCGACGGCCGCGAGGGCGGCGGCCAGGCGTTCGACCTCGGCGTCGGCGGTCTTGCGGGCCTCCTCGGCGGCGGCCAGGGCCTTGTCCAGTTCGGGGCCGCGAGCGGGGGCGGCGGCGATCTCGGCCTGGAGGCGGGCCAGTTCGTGATCCAGCCGGTCCAGCTCGCGCTTGGCGTCGGCGGCCATATTGGTCTCGCGCTCCGTATCGGCGGCGATGCGGGCGGCCTCGGCCTTCAGGCGATCCACCTCGGCCCGGGCGGCCTGTTCGGCCATGTCGAGCCGGTCGCGCTCCAGACTGGCCCGGTGCAGCAGGGCGGAGGCGACGGCGTCCTCCTCCCGCGCCGGCTTCAGGGCCTCTTGGGCGGCGAGGGCGGCGGTCTGGGCGGCGGCGGCGGCGGTCGTCGTCTCGGCCACGGCGCGGTCGGCGGCGCGCAGCTCCTGGGCTGCGGCCTCGGCGGCGATCTGGGCGTCGTTCCAGCGGGCGTAGAGCAGGGCGGCCTGGAGGGCGCGGATCTCGGCGGAGATCTTCTTGTATTTCTCGGCCTGACGGGCTTCGCGCTTCAGCCGATTCAGCGCGGTCTCCAGCTCGCGGCCGATGTCGTCCAACCGCTCCAGATTGGCCTCGGCCGCCTTCAGGCGCAGTTCGGCCTCGTGACGGCGGGTGTGCAGGCCGGCGACGCCGCCCGCTTCCTCAAGGATCCGGCGGCGGTTCTGGGGCTTGGCGGCGATCAGTTCCGAGATCTGGCCCTGGCGGACCAGGGCGGGGGAGTTGGCGCCGGTCGAGGCGTCGGCGAACAGCAGTTGAACGTCGCGGGCGCGCACCTCCTTGCCGTTGATCCGATAGGTCGAACCCTGGCCCCGGTCGATACGGCGCGACACCTCCAGCACCGGGCTGTCGGTGAAGGGCTGGGGCGCGCGACGTTGCGCATTGTCGATGGTCAGCTGGACTTCGGCGTGGCTGCGCGGGGGGCGGCCCGCTGCGCCGGCGAAGATGACGTCGTCCATCCCCTGACCGCGCATGGCCTTGGCCGAGTTGGCGCCCATGACCCAGCGCAGGCTCTCAAGGACGTTGGACTTGCCGCAGCCGTTGGGTCCGACGATGCCGGTCAGGCCGGATTCGATGTGCACCTCCGCCGGATCGACGAACGACTTGAAGCCGACGAGCCGGAGGCGCTGGAACTGCATCGGTCCTGGCGCTTACCGGCGCAGCAGCGGATCGACGGCGGCCGACAGGGCTTCCAGCGAGTAACCGGCGACAGGCTTGCCGTTGACGAACAGGGTCGGCGTGCCCTCGACCCCGGCCGCCTCGGCGCCGGCGATCTGGGCCTGAAGCGCGGCGCGGGTGGCGGGGTCGTTCAGGCAGGTTTCGACCTGTTCGCGCGTCTTGCCGGTGGCGGCGAGGCCGGCGTCGAACCAGGGCTTGGCGCCGGTGGTGCGCAGATTGGCCTGGTCACGCATGAAGACCTCGGCCACGTCGAAATAGCGGCCCGGCGCGGCGCAGATGGCCACGGCGGCGGCGGCGGCGGCGACATTGGCGGGCGGGGTCGGCAGGTTGCGATGCACCAGCCGGACCTTGCCCGTGTCGATGTAGCGGGCCTTGAAGGCCGGCAGGACGTCGTTGTGGAAGACGGCGCAGTGCGCGCAGGTGAAGCTGGCGTATTCGATCACCGTGACCGGCGCGTCGGCCTGACCCAGAACATGGTCCTGGGCCGTGACCGGCGGCGGGGGCTCGGCGGCCGAGGCCGGACCCGCCAGGGCGGCGGTCAGAGCAAAGGCGAGGACGGCGCGCCGGACCATGGCTTACTTCGCCAGCTCGGCGTCGATGGCGGCCGACAGGTCGGCCAGGCTGGCGCCTTCGCCGCCGGGGGTGATGACCTGGGTGTCGTTCACGTAGAAGGCCGGAGTGCCCGTCACGCCTTGGGCTTGGGCGGCCTGGACGCGCTTCTCCATGGCGGCGACGGCCGCCTTGTCGGTGACGCAGTCGTTGAACTGCTGCTCAGACAGGCCGGCGGCCTGGGCCGTGCGCAGCAGCCAGTCGCGCGGCGACGAGGTCAGCATCTCCTGCTGGGTCGCCATCAGCTGGTGGACGACGTCGAAATACTTGTCCGGCCCGGCGCAGCGCGCGACCAGGAAGCCGGCGGTGGCGGCGTCGACCGGCGGGGTCGGCAGTTCGCGGAAGACGTAGCGCACCTTGTTGGTGTCGACGTATTTGGCCTTGAACGCTGGCCAGGTGTTCTTCTGCCACAGGGCGCAGTGGGGGCAGGTGACGGAAGCGTATTCGACCACGGTGACCTTGGCGCCTTCCGGCGCGCCCAGGCCCATGTCGCCCTCGACGGCGCCCTTGGAGCCGCCGCCGCAGGCGGCCAGGGCCATGGTCGCCATGGCGGCGCCGGTGATGGCCGCACGGCGGCTCATGCGGGCGAAGCGGGATTCGGTCGGGGCCATGGGACTTCCTTGGTCGGATCGTTGGCGATCGGCGGCGTGATTCCGGGCGAACCGCGCAACCTTGATCATTCGAGAACAGGTGCGGCGAAGATTTGTCAATCGCGGTCGTTCGAACGCGATATCGCCGCTCGGCCCAGTTTGGCCAGGGCCGCCTTCAGTTCCTCGGGTGCGGCGGCCAGGGAGGCCGCCAGTTCCGCCTCGGCCGAGGCGGGCAGGGGCGGTGGAACAGCGGCGCGTTTGGGGCGGGCGGCCGGCTCGGTCAGGGGCTTGATCGGTCCCTGGGCGATGCGAAGCCGATCGACCGAACCGGCGCCCAGAAACAGGTTCACCCGCGCCAGGATGTCCTCGGACTGATGCTGGACCAGCAGGGCGGCGGCGCCGGCGACGCGCAGCTCCAGCACGCCGGGCTGGCCGCCCTTGCCCTTGGTCAACTTCTGGGGCCGGGTGACGCGGGCCAGGCGGTCTCCGACGATCTCGCGCCAGCGCGGCTCAAGGGCGCCGGCGCCGCGGCCGAATTGTTCGTCCAGCTTCTTGATCAGGGGCGTCAGGGCCTGGCCCGCGCGCGGCGCCGGGCGCGGCGCCGGGCGGGTGCGGCGGCGCGACAGGATCTCGCGGACCTCGGCGTCTGTGGGCAGCGGGCGGCGCATGGGCCTATATAGACCGATCCCATGACTGACGTCTCTCCCGACATCGCCCTGATCCGCGCCCGTCTGCTGGACTGGTATGACCGCCATGCGCGCAGCCTGGCCTGGCGTGTTCCGCCGGGGACGCGGCAGAGGCCCGACCCCTATCGCATCTGGTTGTCGGAGGTCATGCTGCAACAGACCACCACGTCGCACGCCACCCCCTATTTCCAGACCTTCACCAGCCGCTGGCCGACGGTGTCGGACCTGGCGGCGGCCCAGGACGCCGAGGTCATGGCCGCCTGGGCGGGGCTGGGCTATTACGCCCGAGCCCGCAATCTGCTGGCCTGCGCCAGGGCGGTGGCGGGCGAACATGGCGGGGTGTTTCCCGATACGGAGGCGGGGCTTTCAGCCTTGCCCGGCGTGGGCGCCTATACGGCCGCAGCGGTGGCGGCCATCGCCTTTGGCCGCCCCGCCAATGTGGTCGACGGCAATGTCGAACGGGTCATGGCGCGGCTGTTCGCCGTGGAGACGCCGGTCCCCCAGGCGCGGCCCGAACTCCGGCGGCTGGCGGGCCTCTTCATCAATGACCAAAGGCCCGGCGACTGGGCCCAGGCCCTGATGGACCTGGGCGCGACCGTGTGCCGGCCCAAGTCGCCGCTATGCGACCTGTGCCCCATCGCGGACCCCTGCGCCGGTCGCGCGTCAGGCGATCCTGAACGCTATCCGGTCAAGACCAAGAAGACGGATCGGCCTCAGCGGAAGGGCGTCGCCTGGGTCTTGTTCGACGACCAAGGTCGGGTGGCGGTGGAGACGCGGCCCGACAAGGGTCTGCTGGGCGGAATGCTGGGCCTGCCGACCAGTGACTGGACGACGGGCGAACCATTGACGCCGCCGCCGATCGACGCCGACTGGCGAGACGTCGGATCGGTCGAGCATGTTTTCACCCATTTCAGCCTGACCTTGACGGTGATGACGGCGCGAGGCGAGGCGAGGGCGGGTTGGCGATGGATGCCTTTCGAAGCGGCGCGCGCGGCCCTGCCCACCGTATTCGCCAAGGCCCTGGATCGGGCGACCGTTGAATCTGACCTATTTTTGTAGTAACAAAAATCTGTGCGCATCACCTTCGATCCCAGCAAGCGTGATCGCACGTGGATTGAGCGTGGACTGGATTTCGCCCAGGCGTCGGCTGTGTTCGACGGTGATCATCTGACGTTTGACGATGATCGTCGGGACTATGGAGAAAGACGTCTGATCACCATTGGGCGTTTGACCGACCGTATGGTGGTTCTGGTGTGGACGCCGCGTGGCGAGGCGCGCCACATCATTTCGATGAGGAAGGCGAATGACCGTGAACAGCGACGCTACGAAGACCGATTGGGTCGATCCTGACGAGGCGCCGGAACTTGACGACGTCTGGTTCGACAAGGCGGATCACTATCGAGGAGAGACGCTGGTCCAACGCGGACGCCCCAAGGGCGCGGATAAGATCTCGACCACCATAAGGTTCGACGCCGACGTGCTGGCCGCCTTCAAACAGGACGGGCCGGGATGGCAGACGCGCATGAACCAGGCGCTGCGCGACTGGCTGAAACGGAAGTCAGACGCCGCCTGATCACCGCAGGGTGCGGATGGCGATCCCGCCCTGTTTGCGACGAGGCACCACCACGGCGCGGCCGTCCACATGCTGGATGTCCAGATCGACCGAGGCGTTTCCGACTTGAAGACCCTGAATCTTCAGCGTCTGCAACCCGGCGGGCAGAACCGGGTCGATCAGATCGACCGTTCCGCTCCAGGCGTCGATCGACAGGCCCAGCGACGCCTGAAGCATCAGAAAGACCGACCCCGCCGCCCAGGCCTGGGGCAGACAGGCGACCGGATAGGCGATCGGCGGTTCGCCCGGCGCGCGCGGGAAGCCGCAGAACAGCTCGGGCAGACGCAGATGGAAATGGGCGGCGGCGGCGTAGATCTCGGCCAGGATCTCGGCCACCGCCTGGCGTTCGCCATAGGCGGCCATGCCGGCGGCGGCCATGGCGGTGTCGTGCGGCCAGACCGAGCCGTTGTGATAGCTCATCGGATTGAACCGGGCCTGGCCCAGCTCCAGCGTCCGCACGCCCCAGCCGGTGCGGAACCGTGACGACAACAGGCGTCGGGTCACGCGCCGCGCCCGTTCGGGCGACGGCAGGCCGGTGAAGAGCAGATGGCCGGCGTTGGAGGCGATGGCGCGGCACGGCTCCCCGTCTCCGTCCAGGGCGACGGCGTAGAAGCCCTCGTCCTCCATCCAGTACTTGTCCTCGACCAGGGCGCGGACCTGTTCGGCGCGGATGCGCCATTCCACCGCTCGGTCGTCGTGCAGCCGCTCGCCCAGATCCGCCAGGGCGCGCCAGGCGGCGAAGGCGTAGCCTTGAACTTCTAAGAGTGCGATCGGCCCCTTGGGAAAGCGGCCGTCGGCGTGGAAGATGGAATCCTCGGAATCCTTCCAGCCCTGGTTGGACAGGCCGGTGTCGGCGCCGCGCTGATAGTCGATCAGGCCGTCCCCGTTGGAATCCCCATAGTCGCGCATCCAGTCGGCGGCGGCGATCAGATTGGGCCATAGTTTGCGGATCAGCTCCAGATCGCCGGTGCGCCCGGCATAGGCGCCGGCCAGGGCGATGAACAAACAGGTGGTGTCGACCCCGCCGTAATAGAGGCCGAAGGGCACCTCGCCCAGGGCGCTCATTTCGCCGCCGCGCGTCTCGTGCAGGATCTTGCCCGGCTGGCTGTCCTGGAACAGCGACGTCTCAGTCGCCTGGCGCGAGGCCAGATAGGTCAGGACGCCCTTGGCCAGGGACGGGTCCAGCCACAGCATCTGCCAGGCGGCGATGATGCCGTCCCGCCCGAACGGGGTCGAGAACCAGGGCGTGCCGGCATAGGGGTAGGGGCCGGTCGGCAGGTCGGTGGTCAACAGGGCCATGTCCGCCCGCGACTGGTCCAGCCAGTCGTTGAACCGCGGGCTGCGGGGGCCGCGCACCGAGGCGCCGCGCCGCCGCTTGGCCCGCATCGCCAGACGGGCCTGGATGGCGTTCAGCCGCCAGCGACGGGCGTCCGGCGCTTCGCAGGAATCGACACCGCATTCGATGAACAGCTCCATCGACCGGCCCTTGGGCAGGCTGAACATGAACTCGGCGCGGTTAGGGGTCAGGCGGGCGGGCGGTTCGGAAAAGGCGAGGCAGCTGCCGCGGTCCACCCCGTCCAGGCCGGTGTAGCGGAAGGTGACGCGGCGCCCGTCGGTGGTGGGGGCGTGGATCGTGCCGCGCTTGGGCCGCGGCGTCCCCCGCACCTGGAAGATGTCGGCGAAGTCGGCCCCGAAGTCGAAGGCGAGGGGCAGAAGTATGTCCTCGACCCCGTGGTTGACCATCTGGATGCGTTCGAACATGCGCCGGTCCCACAGGAAGCGCCGCCGTTCGATATGCATCACCCCGGCCGGGGCCGAGCGTCCGCCCATCGGCGGCAGGGGACGATTGGTCGTGTGGCAGGAAAAGAAGACGTTGTCCTGGCTGACGCCGGACGACAGCCGCGACGGCTTCAACAGGCCCACGGTCATCGTCCAGCGCGATAGAACCCGCGTGTCCCCGGCGAACAGGCCGTCGGCCCCGCCCTTCATGTCGCCCCAGCCGTCGGCGACCAGGAAGGCGTCCCCCGCCTTCAGCGCCATCAGCTGTTCCAGGCCCGAAGCCTCGACGGACTCACCGGCGGTCAGCTGGGTGGAATAGGCGTCGTCCATGCGGTGTCTGTCCCCGTCGCTGTTGCAGCCTGCGCGAAACGTCTCATTGGAATGCGGCGCTCAAGGGCCGCTCCGATGATGAAATGAAGCCGGCGGCGGAGGGTTTCACCCTCCGCCGCTGAACCTCGACAATAAGACGGGGATCAGGCTATGGCCGCGAAGCTGCGATCTTCCAAGGGGCGCAGGGGCGTCACCACGTCCGCCAGCGGGGCCTCGGCGAACGGACGGCGCGCCAGAAGGTCGCCGTAGACGTCCAGATAACGGCGCGCCATGGCGGCGGCCGAGAAGCGCAGTTCGAACCGGGCGCGGATGGCCTCGCGGTCCAGGAGGCGGGCACGGTCGGCGGCGGCGACGGCCTGTTCCATGGTGTCCACCAGGAAGCCGGTGGCGCCGTCCTCGATGATTTCCGGCGTCGATCCGCAGCGGAAGGCCACCACCGGCGTGCCGCAGGCCATGGCCTCGATCATCACCAGGCCGAAGGGTTCGGGCCAGTCGATCGGGAACAACAGGGCCTCGGCGCCGCCCAGGAAGGCTGATTTCTGATGGTCGCCGATCTCGCCGATGAACTCGATCAGGGGATTGGCCTCGACCATGGGACGGATGGTCTCCTCCCAATAGATCTTGTCTGCGGCGTCCACCTTGGCGGCCATCTTCAGCGGGCGGCCCAGTTTGGTGGCGATCTCAATCGCGCGGTCGGGTCGTTTCTCGGGCGAGATGCGGCCCAGGAAGGCCAGATAGCCCTCTGACTTCGGCGAGAAGACATATTGGTCGCCGGGCATGCCGTGATGCACGGTCGCCTTCCAATTCGCATGGGGCAGGGGGCGGCGCTGGTCGTCCGAGATGGAAATCAGGCCGAAGTCGCTCCAGCGATCGTAAACGCCGGGCAGATCCTTCAGATCGAGCCGTCCATGCAATGTGGTGATGGTCCGGTCCGCATAGGGCCGGAACAGGGGGAAGTGGATCATGTCGGTGTGGAAGTGGATGACGTCGAACTGATCGACGCGATCCAGGACCTCGCTCAGCATGGTCATATGGGCGGCGAGATCGGACTTCAGCGGGGCGGGGTCCAGGCGTATGGCCTGGTCGCGGACGGGGACCAGCCGCGCCCGCGTCTGTGCGTCTGCGGAGGCGAACAGAGTGACCTCATGGCCCAGATCGACCAGGGCGTCTGTGAGATGGGCGACGACCCTTTCGGTGCCGCCATACAATTTGGGAGGCACAGCCTCATAAAGCGGTGTGACCTGCGCGATCTTCATCGATGTGCTTGCTCCAGCCCGGCGCTGCGGGCCTGCTGACATCAATGTTCACGCGGGTGCGCGGTTCCGTCGCGGAGACGAAATTTCCGCCGCAAATCCGGCGAGTTACAGAGCTTTACCGTAGGGCGGCTACTGCATCCCCGCCCGGACTTCCGCACGCAGGGCGTCGATCGACTTCAGCCCCTGGTCGGTCTTGAAGCGCCAGTAGGTCCAGCCGTTGCAGGCGGGGGCGTTTTCGAGCAGGGCGCCCAGCTTGTGGATCGAGCCGGTCAGCGAGCCCGACACCAGGGAGCCGTCGGCGCGGACCCGGGCCTCGCGCTCGCCCTTGGGGCAGTACAGACGGTCGCCGGGGTTCAGCAGGCCGGCCTCGACCAGGGCGCCGAAGGGCACCTTGGGCTCGGCGCGCTTGGAGCCCATGACGGCCAGGTCTTCGGGACTGGCGGGAATGACCGAGGCGATGCGGGTCTCGGCGACGGCCGCATAGGTCTCGTCCCGCTCGATGCCGATGTAGTGGCGGCCGAGGCGTTTGGCGGCGGCGCCGGTGGTGCCGGTGCCGAAGAAGGGGTCCAGGACCACGTCGCCGGGGCGGGTGGCCGACAGCAGCACGCGGTGCAGCAGGGCCTCGGGCTTCTGGGTCGGATGGGCCTTCTTGCCGTCGGCGTCCTTGATGCGCTCCTCGCCGGTGCACAGGGCGAAGGTCCAGTCGGAGCGCATCTGGGTGTCTTCGTTGAAGGCTTTCAGGGCGTCGTAGTTGAAGGTGTAGCGCTTCTGGTCGCGCGACCGGGCGGCCCAGATCAGGGTCTCATGGGCGTTGGTGAACCGGGTGCCCTTGAAGTTCGGCATTGGGTTGGACTTGCGCCAGATGATGTCGTTCAGCACCCAGAAGCCCAGGTCCTGGATCGCCGCGCCCAGGCGGAAGACGTTGTGATAGGAGCCGATCACCCAGATCGAACCTTCGGGCTTCAGCACGCGGCGGCATTCGGTCAGCCAGGCGCGGGTGAAGGCGTCGTATTCGGCGAAGCTGCCGAACTTGTCCCAGTCGTCGTCGACCGCATCGACCTTCGAATTGTCGGGCCGCAGCAGGTCGCCGCCCAGTTGCAGATTATAGGGCGGGTCGGCGAAGACCATGTCGACCGAGGCGTCGGGCAGGCTTTTCAGAATCTCGATGCAGTCGCCACGGTGGATGACGTCGGTCTGGAACTGGGACATGGAACGCGGCCTCGGAACGATGAGACCGGCATGGTGAATCCTTACGGTTAAGGCAGTGTTGATTCCGTCGGTTTCGGCGTCAGCCTGGGACCACCTTCACCCGACCCGCCGCCTCTCGCGCCCGTTCGCGGGCTTCGTCCACATCGGCCCCGCGCGCGGTCGCCACGCCCATGCGGCGGCGCTCATAGGCTTCGGGCTTGCCGAACAGGCGCAGATCGGCGGTCGGAACGGACAGGGCCTCCGCGACGCCTTCGAAGGCGATCCCTTGCGCCTCCAGGCCGCCGTAGATGACGGCGCTGGCGGCGGGTTCGCGCTGGGTGACGTCGACGGGCAGGCCCAGGATGGCGCGGGCGTGGAGGGCGAACTCGCTCATCGTCTGGCTGGCCAGGGTGACCAGGCCGGTGTCGTGGGGGCGGGGCGAGACCTCGGAGAACCAGACCTGGTCGCCCTTGACGAACAGTTCGACGCCGAAGACGCCGAAACCGCCGAGCGCCTCGGTGACCTTGCCGGCGATGTCCTGCGAGGCGGCGAGGGCAGCGGGGCTCATGGCCTGGGGCTGCCAGCTCTCGACATAGTCGCCCTTGACCTGACGGTGGCCGATGGGGGCGCAGAAGTCCGTGCGGGTCGAGCCGTCGGCGGCGCGCGAGCGGACGGTCAGCAGGGTGATCTCGAAATCGAAGTCGATCCGGCCCTCGACGATCACACGGGCGCCGGCGACGCGGCCGCTGTCTTGGGCGTAGGTCCAGGCGTCGGCAATTTCATCGGGGCTTTCGACAAAGGACTGGCCCTTGCCGGACGAGGACATGACCGGCTTGACGAAACAAGGGTAGCCGACGGTTTCGGCGCCGGCGGCCAGTTCCTGGGCGCTGCCCGCGAAGGCGTAGGGGCTGGTGGGCAGGCCCAGCTCTTCGGCGGCGAGACGGCGGATGCCCTCGCGGTTCATGGTCAGTTGGACGGCGCGGGCGGTGGGAATGACGCGAGCCATGCCGGCGGCCTCGATGTTGGCCAGGACCTCGGTGGCGATGGCCTCGATCTCGGGCACGATGATGTGCGGGGCCTCGGCCATGATCAGGCCGTTCAGCACCTGGGGATCGGTCATCGGGATGACGTGGCTGCGGTGCGCGACCTGCATGGCTGGGGCGTTCGGATAACGGTCGACGGCGACCACCTCGACGCCCAGGCGCTGAAGCTCGATGGCGACCTCCTTGCCCAGTTCGCCGGAGCCCAGCAGCATGACGCGGACGGCGGTGTCGGAAAGCGGGGTGCCGAGTTTCATGGGGGGCTCCGGGGTTTGGATCAGGGCGTGGGGACGGCGTAGAGCTTGCGGAAGGCGTCCAAGGCCGCGCCGTGGTAGATGGTGGCGTGGGTCTCGGTCGGGCGGGGCGTGAAGCTCCAGCTCAGGCCGGGCAGGGCGTGGTCGCGCAGATTGGCGGTCAGGACGTCCATGGGGGCCTGCATCTCGGGGCCCTCGTCGCCCAGGGTCAGGATCAGGGTGCGCGGGTCGTTCGACTGGTCACGCAGACGGGCGCCGGACTGACGCGCCAGTTCGCCCCCGTCCCACCACAGGCTGGGGCTGACGGCGACATAGGCGTCGAACATCTGGGGTTCCTTGAGGAAGGTCTCGACCACGAACAGGCCGGCCAGGGATTCGCCCATCAGGGCGGTCTCGCCGCTGGTGCGGAAGCGCGTCTCGACGAAAGGCTGGACCTCTTCGGCCAGGAAGCGGCGGAAGCGGTCGGAATGGCCCTGGGTCGGATAGCGGGCGATCAGTTCGGGGTCTTGCGTCGGCAGGGCCAGTTCGTTGCGGCGGTCGACCGAAGCGATCCCGACCACGATCACGTCGCGGGTCGTGCCGACGACGGTTCCCATCTGGGCGAGGCCCGAGATGTGGTGGAAGTCCTGATCCTGGCCGCCGTCGAGGACATAGAGGACGGGATAGGTCTTGCCGCTGCCCGCATAGCCGGGCGGCAGCCAGACACTGATCTCGCGCGTCGCGCCCATGACGGCGGAGGGGAGGGCGTAGGACCGGCCGATGACGATGGGGGTTTCGGCGGGGGC